>JARDZI010000281.1 GCA_029240935.1 Clostridiales bacterium | reverse complement strand
AGATATATTTGGTGATATTTTTGACATGTTTGGAAGTGGGGGTAGAAAACCTCAAAATGGGCCTCAAAGAGGTGCAGATTTAGAATATAGAATTACTCTGACCTTCGAGGAAGCAGCATTTGGTGTTAAGAAGGATATTGATATTTTCAGAAATGAAAACTGTGATACATGCCATGGTAATGGTGCAAAACCTGGAACATCACCAAAAACCTGTGATAAATGCAGAGGTACCGGCCAAGTAAAAAGCCAGAGAAACACTCCATTTGGAAGCTTTGTGAGTGTATCAGCCTGTGACAAGTGCCATGGTGAAGGCCGAGTTATTGAGACCCCATGCCCATCCTGTAATGGAGCAGGTAAGGTTAGGCGAAAGAAAGTAGTAGCAATTAATGTCCCTGCAGGTGTAGACAATGGCAACACAATACCTTTAAGAGGTGAGGGTGAACCTGGATTAAAGGGAGGACCTGCTGGAGATTTATATGTACAGATTAGAGTAACTCCCCATAAGATATTTAAAAGACAGGGAGTGGATATGGTATGTGAAGTCCCAATATCCTTTATCAGGGCTACATTAGGTGGAGAGATTATTGTCCCAACACTTGAAGGAGATCAAAAGCAAACAATTGTTGAGGGTACCCAACCAGGAACCGTTATAAAGCTAAAGGGCAAAGGAATTCCTAAGATAAGGGGAAATGGCAGGGGAGACCTTTATGTTCAGCTTAATGTTGAAATACCTAAGAAGTTAAATGAAAAGCAGAGAGAGCTTCTACACAAGCTTGCAGAAGAATTCGGTGAAGATACAGGAGATGGAAAGAAATCATTTATAGATAAGGTTAAGGATGCATTTCAATAATTAGTTTATGTTTAAAGGATTTAAAAAATATTTGTAGTTCATCATTAAAATTGTGTTTGATAGCACATGTGTCATTGCCATGAAAGTCAATACCAGCGTCAATGTCATCCTGAACATAGTGAAGGATCTTTTGTGATCCCTAGGTAAGATCCTTCACTATGTTCAGGATGACAATTTTATTGCTTTTTACATAATAGCAATGGTGTAGTATAATATTTGATAATAACGAGAAGGGGTTGAAGCCTATGCAAAATAATTGGATAGAAATAAAGGTTATTACTACTAGTGACGCCCTAGAGCCAGTTTCAGGGATTTTTTATTGGCTTGATGTAAAGGGTGTTGCCATTGAAGATCCAAATGATATAAAGCTAAAGGAACAAAATCCACTGAGTTGGGACTTTGCAGATTATAATATATTTGAATTTGGAGAGGATGCAGCAGTTGTAAAGGGTTATTTTTCTGAAGAGGAAGATATAGAGAATCTAAAAAATATTATACTAACTAAGTTAAATGAGTTAAGGGAAATGGGCATCGATGTTGGAGAGGGAAGATTAGTAACTACAAAAGTCAACGAAGAGGACTGGTCTACTTCTTGGAAAAAATATTATAAACCTTTAAAGCTAGGAGATAAAATCGTAATTAAGCCTACCTGGGAGGAATATTCAGTCAATGAAGGTGAAATTATAATTGAACTCGATCCTGGAATGGCATTTGGAACAGGCACCCATGAAACCACTTCCATGTGCATAGGAATGATTGAGAAATACTTAAAACCTGGAGATGTTGTATTTGATATAGGAACTGGTTCTGGAATACTTTCAATTACTTCATCAAAACTTGGAGCGGGCAATGTTGTTGGTGTTGATTTGGATGAGGTGGCTGTTAAATCAGCAACAGAAAATGTTGCAACAAATGGTTTAAAAAATGTTAATATTCTTCATGGTGACCTCACTAATGTTCTAATGGGAAAAGCAAACATAATTGTGGCTAACATTATTGCAGAAGTTGTTATTGGACTAACTGAAACCATAAAACCTTTCATGGAGAGGGACAGCATATTTATAGCCTCTGGCATCATTAGAGAAAGAAGTGAGGATGTTTTAAATGCTATGAATAATGCAGGGCATAGAATTATTGAAGTAAAGGAAAAGGGTGAATGGGTTGCCATTGTTACAACCCTTAAATAAGGTGTAGATATGCACAAGTTTTTTATAAATAAAGAAAATATATTTGGTGATAAGCTTCACATAACTGGTGATGATGTTAACCATATTTATAAGGTTTTAAGATTGAATAATGGGGATATTGTAATTGCTTCTAACGGAGAAGGAAGAGAATATATTTCAAGAATCATTGAAATTAGCAAGCGAGCTGTTGTTTGTGAGATTATTGAAGAATTTGATAATCTTTCTGAACCTCCTGTTAAAATTACACTATTTCAAGGACTCCCAAAGGCACAAAAAATGGAATTAATTATACAAAAGGGAGTAGAAATAGGACTTTGTAGAATTCAACCTCTTATTACCCAAAGGGTTGTTGTTAAGACAGAAGGAAAGGATATTACAAATAAACTTGAGAGATGGAGAAGAATATCTGAGGAAGCCTCAAAACAAAGTAATAGAGGGGTCATTCCTGAAATTTTAGAACCTATTTCCTTTGATAGTGCTATTGAGAAGATTAAAAGCTTTGATTTAGCCATAATTCCATACGAGAAGGAAAAGGGTAATGGGTTAAAAAGTGTACTTATGGAAAACTCAAATGCAAAAAGCATTGGAGTTATTATAGGGCCTGAAGGCGGATTTGATGAATCTGAAATAGATAAATGCATGGAAAAGGGTGTAATTCCAGTTACTCTTGGTCCTAGAATTCTTAGAACTGAAACAGCAGGTATTGCAGTTTCCAGCATGATATTGTATGAGTTAGGAGACATGGGTAGGAGGGATTAGATGAACAGAGTAGGCTTGCATACATTAGGTTGTAGAGTTAATCAATATGAAACTGAAGCAATTGCAGAAGCATTTATTAAAAAAAACTATGAAGTAGTGGATTTTGATACATTTGCAGATGTTTACGTTATAAACACATGTACAGTAACTAGTATTGGCGATAAAAAATCAAGACAAATGATTAGAAAAGCTAAAAAAATCAATCCTGAGGCTGTTGTGGTAGTTGCAGGATGTTATGCCCAGGTTGCACCTGATGAAGTAGCAAAAATCGAAGGAGTGGACATTATTATTGGAACCTTTGACAAGGGCAAAGCAGTTGAATTGGTGGAGGAATATAAGAAAAATCAAAATCAAATTAAAAAAGTTGATAATATTATGAGTATCAGAGAATTTGAAGAATTAGAAATTGATGCATACCAGGATAGAACAAGAGCATTCCTCAAGATTCAAGATGGCTGTAACAGATATTGTTCCTATTGCCTTATACCATATGCAAGAGGGCCAGTAAGGAGTAGAACTCCAGTAAACATTATTAAGGAGGTTAAAAAACTAGCTTCCAATGGTTTTAAAGAAATAATTCTATCTGGAATACATGTTGCATCCTATGGATTTGATCTTGAAAATGTTAGTTTGGAGCAAATAATAGAGTTAACAAATGAAATACCAGGAATTGAAAGAATTAGAATAGGCTCTGTTGAGCCAATGTTTTTTAATGAGGCAAGGATTAATAAACTAAGCAGCATATCTAAATTCTGTCCACATTTTCATCTTTCTCTGCAAAGTGGTTGTGATGCCACATTAAAAAGAATGAATAGACATTATACCTCAAAAATGTATATGGAGGCTGTAGATAGAATAAGAGAGGCATTTAAGGACGCCTCAATTACTACTGATATAATTGTTGGCTTTCCTGGTGAAACTGAGGAAGAGTTTAATTCCACCTATGAGTTTTTAAGGGATATTAAGCTATCTAAAATGCATGTTTTTAAATATAGTCCGAGAAAGGGAACAAGAGCAGCAGAATTTAAGGAGCAAGTTCCAGGGGAAATAAAGGATTTAAGAAGTAAAAAATTACTTGCACTTGATGAGAGACTTGAAAAAGAATATATTGATAAATTTACAAACAGAGAAATGGATGTTTTATTTGAAGAAACTAATGATAATATTTCTTGCGGTTACACAAGAAATTATATAAAGGTCTGTGTAAAATCTGAGAGTGATATTAGTGGCAAAATATTGGATGTCAAGCTGGTTAATAATCTTGGTAATATGGCTCAGGGAAATATATTATAATTTTGAGTATAAATAAATGTATTTTTTAATGAAATAGAATATAATAATAGGAGGTGAAAAAATGGATTGTATCTTTTGTAAAATAGTAAATGGCAGCATTCCTTCAGAAAAGGTATATGAGGATGATTTAATACTTGCCTTTAAAGACATTAATCCAGCTACACCAGTACATATAGTTATTGTTCCTAAAGAGCATATAGCTTCTGTAATGGAAATAAAGAATGAACATAAAAACTTAATTGGCCATATCTATATAAAGGCTCAGAAGATTGCAATAGAAAATGGTATTTCTGAAACAGGTTTTAGGATAGTAAACAATTGTGGTCAAGATGGAGGGCAGTCAGTAAATCATATTCATTTTCATTTATTAGGAGGAAGAAGTTTGCAGTGGCCTCCAGGTTAAGTGATGTACTCTCAGCACTCAATAAGTAAGAGCTTCTTCAAAGAAGTATTAATTTGTATACAATCTTTATTGACATTATTTGCACAAGTGAGTTATAATGTTATATGTGCTATTTTAAGCATATCTTCTTCACAGCATAAATTTATAATACATGTATATTGCATTAGCGGAGGGAGGGAAAAAAGATGTCAGAAATTAGAGTTGGTGAAAATGAATCATTGGAAAACGCTCTTCGTAGATTTAAAAGAAAACATTATGAAAAACCAAGTGTAAAGCGTAAAAAGAAGTCTGAGGCTGCAAGAAAGAGAAAGTTTAAGTA
This sequence comes from Clostridiales bacterium, assembly GCA_029240935.1. Classification (GTDB taxonomy): domain Bacteria; phylum Bacillota; class Clostridia; order Clostridiales; family Caloramatoraceae; genus JARDZI01. Next base: position 3,130 of record JARDZI010000281.1, on the reverse strand, counting down.
ATGAAAGAAGGGTGAAAATGTCACTCAAGGAAAGGTTACAAGATGAATGGAAAGCTGCTATGAAAGCTCGAAATAATTTTAGAGCTGGTGTTATTAATATGGCAAGGGCAGCAATTCTTTATCAGGAAAAAACCTATGGCTCTAGTCTTGATGATGAAGCAGTGACAACTGTTTTATCCAAGGAAGTTAAACAAAGAAGAGATGCAACAATCGAGTATGAAAAAGGGAATAGGCAGGATTTGGTTGATCAAGCAAATAATGAAATTCAAATTTTGCTAGAATTCCTTCCTCAGCAGCTAACCGAAGACGAGATAAAAGAAATAGTTGTAAATGCTGTGAGTGAAGTTGGTGCTGTTTCAATTAAGGACATGGGTAAACTGATGACGGTAATTATGCCCAAGTTAAAAGGTAGAGCCGACGGAAAGCTTGTTAACCAAATCATTAGAAATATACTTCAATGACATATAGACCCGCAGATGCGGGTCTTTTAATTTATAGGAATTCCATACTAATGGAATTCCTATTTTGTTATTTTATATGAAATATTCGCATAGAAATATTATATAAAACATAAGTAGGTGAAATTGTGATAAAAAAATCTAATATAAAATCAAGACTATCTGAATCATTAGAATTGCCAAAGGAGGTAATTTTGAATATCCCAATCCTAAAGCTTATAGGTAAAAATGATATATATATAGAAAATCATAGGGGGATAATAGAATACTCTAATGAAGTACTGCGTATCAATTCAGAAATTGGAATAATTAAAATTTTGGGTAAAAATTTATATATTAAGGAAATTAATAAAGAAGAACTTTTTATAACAGGGGATGTGAATATTATAGAATTTATTAATTGAGGTGTAATTATGGGAAGTATAAGCATAAAAGATTTCATGAATGGTTTTATAGTGGTTAATGTAGAGGGTTTAAATCCAGAAAAGTTTATAAACCTGTGTTCAAGAAATGGAATAAATCTATGGGACATAAATAAATTAAGTTATACTGTAATTGAATTTAAGATGAAACATAAAGAATATAAATATTTAAAGGAAGTAATAAAGAAAACATCATCTAGAACAAAAATTATAAAGAAGAAAGGTTTTCACTTTCTATATGGTAAAATCCGAAGGAGAAAGTTTTTTATTGTTGGAATTGCTATTTTTCTAACAATATTGTTGTATCTTTCAAATATTGTATGGATTATCGACATTAATGGAGAAAAAAAAATTCCTAAAGAGCATATTTATAATACTTTGAAATCCTCTGGTTTAAATGAAGGAATATTGAAAAATAAAATAAATTTAAGAGAGGTTGAAAGTAGTGTACTAAAGCAGATTAATGAGATTTCACTAATCAATATTAAATTTATAGGAACCAGGGCTAGGGTAGAAATAGTGGAAAGAACTATGCCTCCTAATATAATACCATTAGATAAACCTACAAATATAGTTGCAGCCAAAAATGGAGTTATTTCAAAAGTATTATCCTATAAAGGTCAAACAATGGTCCAAACTGGTGATTATGTAAAAAAAGGACAAATTCTTATTTCTGGAATAATAACTGATAATACAAATGTACCTTCTAAGGTCGTTCATGCTATGGGAGTAGTTACGGCAAAAACCTGGTACGAAGCTAAACAAGAAATTAGCTGTGACTTCAAATTTGAAATTAGAACAGGTAGGTTGAAGAAAAAGGTGTATTATAATATAATGGGTAAAAAGGTAAGTATAAAAAATGATAACATAGGCTTCCAATATTATGATAAAATAGAAGAGAAAAATCCATTAATAATAGCTGGTTATGAAACTCCTATAGAAATCTTAACCGAGTATTATTATGAAAAGGAGTATCAAGCAATAAAACTAAGCCCTGAGGAAGCAATTAAAATGGCAATTAAAAAAGCTGAAGAGGATTTAAACAAACTTTTACCAAAGGATCCCCAAATCATTGAAAAAAAAATAGAAAAGAACCTAGTTGAAAATAAGGCAAGGGTAAGAGTATTAGTTATCATTGCAGAAAATATAGGTGTATTAGAGGAAATAAAATAGAGTGGAGGATATATTTTGGAAGAAGAAAACAGAATTCAAATTGATAATATTCAGCATATAATAAATCTGTTTGGGAAATTTGATGAAAACATTAAGTTGATAGAACAAGCTTTTGATGTGACTATTATAAATCGTGATAATGAGATAAAGATTACAGGTATTGGAAAAATCGATATGGCCGCTCAGACAGTTCTAAAGTTATTGGATATTGTTAAAAGAGGAACAACCATAACACAGCATACTGTTAACTATATAATTTCTCTTGTAATTGAGGACAGCCCTGAAGACGTGGGACAAATTCTTGAAGATGTACTAGTTGCTACAACAAGGGGAAAATATGTTAAGTGTAAAACCCTTGGGCAAAAAAAATATACAGATGCAATAAAAAAGAATGATGTTGTTATAGGAATTGGACCTGCAGGAACAGGTAAAACCTATCTAGCGATTGCAATGGCAGTAAAATTTCTTAAAGAAAAAAAGGTAAGTAGAATTGTGTTAACTAGACCTGCAGTTGAAGCTGGAGAAAAGCTTGGATTTCTTCCAGGAGATCTTCAAGAGAAGATAAATCCCTATTTAAGACCCTTATATGATTCTTTATATGATATTTTAGGAGCAGAAACTGTTCAGAAATATATGGATTCAAATGTTATTGAGGTAGCACCACTTGCTTATATGAGAGGGAGAACACTTGATGACTGCTTTATAATTCTTGATGAAGCACAGAACACAACTCCAGAGCAAATGAAAATGTTCTTAACAAGATTTGGCTTTGGATCAAAAATCGTTGTAACAGGGGATATAACACAAATTGATTTAGGAATAGGAAAAGTATCAGGACTTAAACAAGTAACAAAGATTTTGAATGGAATTGATGGAATTGAATTTATATATTTTTCCCACAAGGATGTTGTTCGGCACAAGCTTGTAATGGAAATTATTAAAGCATATGATAAATTTGATAAAGAAAATGAAAATAGGTGATAAAATGAGCTCCAAAAAAATTTCTGTAAGTAAATACCTTTATAATACAAGACTTCAGAAAATTACAATAGCATTTTTTACATTTATGGTAATTTT
>JARDZI010000280.1 GCA_029240935.1 Clostridiales bacterium | reverse complement strand
CCTATCATTATGTCAGTACTTACTGTTGTCAAATCCTTGGAAGTTCCAATTACTTCTTCGGTGACCATATCTACAGCTGTTAGTTTTGTATAAGTGCTTCCAAAGTCAATTAATAATATTGCATCCATTTTATCACCTTCAATAATTACTCTATTCCAAGATCCTTCTTTAAGTCTGATATTCCAATTTCCGGTGCACTTCCTGGTGGATAAACTCTGTTAAATCCCATATCTAAAAATCTCTGTTCTACAGACTTCCAGTCCTGCTTTCCTACTACTAGGTTGCCTCCAGCGTATAATATTATGTCCCCTAATCCTGCTTCACTGCATTTTTCTCTAAGCCCTCTGCAATCAATTTCACCGTGTCCATATAATGATGATACTAATATTGCATCTGCATTTGTTTCAATCGCAGCATTAATAAAATCCTCCTGGGGGCTTAAAACTCCTATATTAATTACATTAAATCCAGCCTGTGTAAATGTATAATCCAGTATTTTGTTCCCAACTGCATGACAATCTGAACCAATAACTCCTAATACAATTGTTTTTTTCATACAAAATCCTCCCTATTCCCTAAGCATGTTTTTTAGATTCCATAATTTTTGATATAACCGCCTTTACTGATCCTTGATCCAAGCTGTAGTCAAAGCTTATAACTTCCTTTTTATTGTTTCCAGTAAGCAGCTTTTTAACATCCTCTCGTCTTCCAGGTGATACAATAATCACATCTGATGCTCTTATTACACCCTCAATATCACCTTGAATTCTGCTTGTTGTTGCATATATTTCACCTATATCAATTCCTGAAGATTTAATTGCATTTTCAACCTTAAAATGAAATTCCTTTGAGATGCACACAAGTCCAAACTTTGTTTTCCTTGGATATCTTGCTATTTTAACTATTGTTTCAAGGCATGGATTTATTGCTACTCCAAGTACATCCTTATCTATATCAACTGTTAGCTCCTTTACCTCATTTACATGATTAAATGTGGCTATTAGAATCTGAGCTTCCTCAAGAGATTTTTGAGTTTCCTCATCCCTGTTTTTAAGCTCTCCTACAACCAATGGAGTAACATTCACATTAACTAGTCGGCTTAACTCCTTAGCAAATACCCTTGCCTGTTCGATATTGCACTCAATAAATACAGCATTTACTTTCCTCATAAGCTCTTCCTTTTCCTTAACTCGTTCATTAGCTATAAGCAGGAATTCCTTTGGATCCAACCCTTGCTCTAGTGCTTCTTCAATCCCAAGGTCAATAATTTTTAAAAGCTTATCCTTAGTGCTATGCTGTTTCCATGTTTTCCTCTCCTCAGCAACAAAGGTACCTCTCCCCTGATAGGAAACTAAGACACCCTCCTGCTCTAAAAGATTGTATGCAGCACTTATTGTATTTCTACTTGCATTAAGTTTTTGTGCTAACTCCCTTTCAGTAAGCATTTTAGTTCCTACTTTGAGGTTTCCATTTTTTATCTCGTTCATTATTTGATTTTTAACCTGAATATATATAGGAATACCACTTTTCCTATCGATTTTTATATCCATTTTTTCACCTCACTATGTAAGCCAATTGGCATATTGGATTAAGCCATTAATAGTGTAACATACAGGTAAATTTTAAACTAATTCCTTTTTTGTGGTATTCGTGAATATTTTGCTTTTATGTATTAAATTATAAGATTTTGACCATATATCATAGGTTTCTTTCACTATTACGCCCTTTTCCTACAAAAATAAAGGAGCCCTTAGGCTCCTTTTAAACTTAATTCCTGTGTACTTGTATACACTTTTTCATCTTTTATTGATTTGACTGTATTCATTAATCCATTAATCCTTTTCCTATACTTTTTGAGTCCAATTTGGAGCCTATCTATTTCCTCTCCACATTCTTTTATAAACTCCTGATTATCCATGTATGAAAGCTTAATATCAAATTTATTTGAGTAATTTTGCCCTGTGATGTTTATTACTAATGGCTTGTTATTTGCTGCTGCAATTATTTTCTTTATCCAAACCTTCTTAGAATCAAGTTCATTATCATCAAGTATTAATAAATCCTTAATGCATAATCCTATATGCCCTTCTATGGATTTTATAAGTGCATAGTACATATAATATGAAGCTTTCTTAGGTTTCTTAATGTTTAATATTTCTCTATTTCTAACTATTTCTTCTTCCCAATTAGCATCAAATATAAAATCCACTTCATCAAATCCTGCTGCAATAATATCCTTAGTTTTCAGGTCCTTACCTGCGGTATTTTCATATGAAAGGTAGGCAACCTCAAACTCACATCCATAAAACTCATGTTTTGGTTCCGTAACTCTTGCTTTCAATATATCACCCTCTATCTAATTAAGACGCACACAATATAGTTAGGATTAATATATCAATTTTATCAGCTCTAGTGAACATATTCAAATGTAATTGATGGTTAACATACCATTAGAGGGGGAGGGGAAATGACAAATAAAAAAGTCCAGGATTACCTCCCAGACTTGAATTTGTGTTTATTTTGTTATAAAACTGTAGCTATATTGGTTTATCATAGTTTTTCCTTGCTTATCCTTTACCCCAGCTGCTGGAATTATTAATGTATGTCTATTCTTGGAGGATAATTTTGTTCTTGTCTTTATAGTAAGTATATTCCCTTTTACTCCAATACTAGTCAAAACAGTTCTTCCATTTTGATCCTTAAGTAATAGTCTTTTTATATTGGTTCCATATGTCACATCTTTATTAAATACTATTGTAAATGTACTATAGTCAGCATTAATCTTTACATCATTTACAGCTAGTGAGTCCTTGCTTGTTTCACCTGGTTTAGTAGAGAAGTTTATTATGATATCTTCTTTTATCTGATTTTCAGACTTATCCGTAACAGCATCCTGTGGAATTCTTAGTATATAGGATGTAAACTCCTCTAGGGGTTTTACAGGTTTGATTGTTAATATATCATTTTTTATCTCTGTAGTATAAGGTACATTTTTCATGTTTCCATTTGTTAGAGTAATTTTGTTAAATAGCTTTCCTTTTATTATGTTTTCACTAAACCCTACTATAAAAGATGCACCAACGTCAATATTCTTACTTCCATTGATAGGTGCTATGCTTTTAAGCACTGGAGGAATTTTTTCTAAACTAGTTTTAAACTCCATTGTAAAATCATTTTTGGATACTCCATTCCAATAATCCTTAACTCCACCTACTGGGAAAAGTAATGAATAGCTAGCATTGTTTTCAAGATTTTTTTCAGGCTTAATAATGATTTTATCATTCACTATATCAATTCTACATTTAATACTATTGCCCTCACCATCCTTTAGTAGGATGCTATCAAAATTATCTCCCATTAACATTTTATCATTAAAGGTTATTTCAATAGCTGTATCTATTGGAACATCATTTGAATCATCTAATGGCTTAACGAATTTAATAACAGGAGAAAACCTTTCAAAACCAGTTGTAAAGCTAATTGATCTGCTAGTTACAAATGTATTCTCCCATACATCCTTTACTGCTCCATAGGGAATGGTCAATAGGTACTTAGTGTTGTATCCCAAATTCAAATTGTTTACAGGGAAGATTTTAAGAGTTTTATCCGTTACTTCTCTTGTAATTGGTACTTCATTATAATTAGCATCTCGTAATGTGATATAGTCAAAGTTTTCACCCTTTTTTATTTCCTCATTGAATATAAATGTAATTCCTCCATCTACTGTAGTATTTAATGCACCATTAGCAGGAAAACTTTTAGTTATGTATGGATTAAATCTCTCAATGTCTGTTTTAAATTTAAACTCATACTCCTGTTTTAAAGGTGTGTTTGCATAGTTGGTTACAGCGCCATAGGGAATTGTATATGTGTATGATGTATTATATTCTAATGATGTCTTTGGTCTAATATTTAGTATATTATTACTAATAGATAGGTCTGCAAGTACAGCATTATCCTTTTCATCCTTAAGGATTATATCAAAAATTGTTTCCCCCTGTTTAATATTTTCACTAAAGCTTACTTTGATAGTACTGTTAACAGCTGCATTCGTGATTCCATTTTGAGGGCTTGCATCTGTAATTTTTGGGTTTTGCATCTGTGCTTCTGTTGTAAAACTAAATGTATAAGCGCTTTTTGCAGACGCTCCTGACAGTCCTTTCACTGCACCTGGCGGTACTGTTACAGTATATGTTGTATTATATGCAAAGTTAAGAAGATTTTTAGGTGTTATGTGTAAAATACTATTATTTATAGAAGCGTTTATTGGAATATTTCCGCTTTTATCTTTAACTAATATACTATTTAGTCCTTTATCGCTAATTATTCCTTCATTGAAGTATACCAAAATTGGACTATTTATAGATATATACTTTGCGTCAGTGGAAGGTCTTGATGCATTAACCTTCAGTTCCCCTATGGATGGTTTAGTTGTAAATATTATTGGATATATATAGCCATTGGTATTACCAGATAAATCTATAACCGAATTATTGGGTATTAGGATATGATAAGCTGTATTATATTCCAACTCCTGAAGGGGTTTTATAGTTAAGGTGTCACCATTTATTCCAATATAACTAGGAATTTTAATATTATTCTCTCTTATGTTGCTTCCATATACTAAACTAATCTCTTCAATCTCCTGTGATGCAATAATTTTTTCTGTAAATTTAATACTTATTGTAGAATTCACTTCAATGTCCTTTACATTACTTGTGGGTATTGAGGATAATACCCTTGGTTTTATATAATCTCCCCTAGTTACAACACCAAGTGAGAAATCTTCGTTTAAAAG
>JARDZI010000279.1 GCA_029240935.1 Clostridiales bacterium | reverse complement strand
AGTTAATTAAAATGAAAACTTATTTTGTTACAGGAGGAGCCGGATTTATTGGCTCAAACTTCATAATATATATGCTTAAAAAATATCCTACCATAAAAATTATAAACTTTGACAAATTGACATATGCAGGAAACCTAGAAAATCTTAAAGATCTAGAGACCGACGAAAGATATGTGTTCATCCAAGGAGATATTTGTGATAAAGACAGTATAAAAAATATTTTTGAAACCCACGAGATTGATTATGTAGTTAATTTTGCCGCTGAATCTCACGTTGATAGAAGTATTTCATCTCCTGAGATATTTGTACAAACTAATGTGCTAGGCACAGTTAACCTCTTAAATTGTGCTAAAGAAGCATGGCAAGCTGAAGCTGGCTGGAAAACTGGAGTTAAATTTTTGCAGGTATCTACCGATGAAGTATATGGTTCCTTAGGAGATACAGGGTACTTTACCGAAACTACCTCTTTGGACCCAAGAAGTCCTTATTCCGCAAGTAAAGCCAGTGCCGATTTAATGGTTAAAGCTTATAATGACACTTATAAAATGCCTATAAATATAACCAGATGCTCTAATAATTACGGACCATACCAATTCCCTGAAAAGTTGATACCACTGCTAATAAATAATTGTCTTAACCATAAAGCCTTGCCTGTTTATGGGGATGGACAAAATATAAGAGATTGGCTGTATGTAGAGGACCACTGCAAGGCAATAGATATGGTGATAAATGAAGGCTGCATCGGAGAGGTCTATAATATAGGTGGACACAATGAAAGAAAGAATATTGAGATCGTAAAAACTATAATAAAGAATCTAAATGAAAATCATGATTCTAATATAACAGAAGACTTAATAAGTTATGTAGAAGACAGAAAAGGTCATGATAGAAGATACGCTATAGATCCAAGTAAGATAACAGACAAGCTTGGTTGGTATCCAGAGACTTGTTTTGAGGATGGGATAGAAATAACTATTCGATGGTATTTGGATAATAGGGACTAAGAGACGGAGTTTCTGTCCCACCTCTGAGTTTTAAATGATAAGTGAGAATTTATTCCTATAACCCGAAGGGGAGTATACAATAGGGTTTTTCGCGTAACCTATGGGTGTAAATACTCTAGAGGAGATGAAAAAATGTCAGGAAGAAATGATGGAAATACAAAGAGCAGAGGAGAGCAAGATCAACCTTTAGAAGTACCCAGCAAGACAAAGAATAGATTAGTCTCTAGGAAGTATTAAGGTGCTAATGATTTTATATCATTAGCACCTTTTGTGTTTGAAATGAAATTATATACGACCAACTGAACGTATTTATCAAAAAAAGATAAAATTTTTATAATAAAGAAGGAATTTAGAAATTATTGCTGAATTTACAAGTATATTGCATATATCGGATTGATATAGTATAAATAAAAAATATTATGGGAGGGAAAGTGTATGTTGGATAAGGAAATAGAGAAGCGTATTAGCATAATGGAAAGTGGAGAATATTCCTTTGCTAAAAGATTTAGCAGAAAAGATTATATAATTACAGCAGTAGTGATAATTTTATGTATGATCATACTTATCATTGGAGCGTGCTTATAGTATAGGGGGAGAATTTATATGAATAATAATGTAGATAGACAGATAGAAAAGGAAGCAATATTTGGAATTATACCTGTGCTGCAAAGTGATAAAATATATAGTTTTTTAGATGCATTTCTCATATTATCAGGATATTGCATTGCTACATGGAGTTATACTCAGGGAACTTACCTTACAACACTTGTGGGATTTAAGCAATTACTAATAGGAGCCTTTATAGGAGCAATACTTATGCTTGTAATATATCAGCTTCCTGTTATTTTATCTGTTAGATATGGAATTGATATATGGATATGGCTGCGTTCAGTTTTTGGAATTAGTGGAGTGAAATTAATAACGGTAATAATTATTATTGTTAATTATCCCTGGTATGCTGTTTGTGCCGAGTTATTTGCATCATCTATGACGAATTTAGCTCTTCTTTTTGGATTTTCCCTACCTTCATTTATACATATAATTTTAGCAATAGCATGTGTACTTATAGGGACTTTTATTGCATATAAAGGCATAGGGGCAATTACTTGGACAACTCGTATTCTTGTACCCCTTCTTTTTGCAGCAGGTGTAATGGTGATAGTAATAGGTTTTACATCAGTACCTGCAGATGCAATATGGAATTACAGGCCTAAGAATACAGGCTACTCAAATAATATTATTCCCTATGTTATTTCTATAGAAGCAAATTTTGCTTTTGTAGTTACGCTAATAGGTGGAATGGCAGGAATACCTAGACTTACTAAAAATGAAAATGCCGGATACTGGGCAGGAGTATTTGGACAAGGAATATCAGGTTCACTTTTTGTTGTTGTAGGAGCAGTAATGTCTATTGCTATGCAGTACGTTGTTGGCAAAACCACAGATGATCCTACCACAATGATTGCAACATTATCGGTTCCTGCACTTGGACTTGCTTCATTGCTATTAGTTGCATTTGCTAATATAGGAACGCAGGCAGTTGGATCATATATATATGGAGTGATGCTTAAGTCATCCTTTAAAAAAGCTAAATATGGTGTAATAATTATGATTTTAGCTTTATATGTAAGTGGACTTTGTGTATGGGGAAAAATAATACAATATTTTGGACCATTTTTAACTATAAGCGCATGCATTTATGCACCTGTAGCTGCTCTTTTATTCGTTGATTTCTTTTTTGTACGTAAGCAAAAAATTTCCCTTCGTTCTGCCTTTGCTTTAAAAGGGTACGGTGCATATCGGTATACCAAGGGGATAAATTGCGTTGGATTTTTGTGTGTTGTAGCAGGTATTATCATGTCTCTTTCAATTTATAATCCTGTTACTGCACAAGTGCATAATAAGTTTTTGTTTTATTTTACACCTACAGGATTTTCATTTTTTATGTCAGGAGCGTTGTATTACAGTTTAAGTAAAATTCCTTTTATAAGAAGATATATGTTGCAGGATAGAAATGAAATCACAATATAATGGCGAGGTATTTTGATATGAGGAAAAAGAAAATAGTAACAACCCCCTTTGACCGTAATAAGCTTCCTCCAAAACAGAATTTATTAGCAATGCTGTTTTTATGGCCATATTGTTGGTTTGTTACAAAAAAGGCAGGATTAAAAATTAATAAGGTGGGTATGGAAAAGTTGAAGCCTCCATATTTAGTAGTCTGTAATCACCAGTCTTTCGTAGATTTCTATGTAACGCCACTGACTTTATTCCCGCATACCGCTAACTATATATCAGAACTTGAGGGTTTCGAATGTTATGGAGAGTGGAAATATCGTCAGATAGGGTGTCTTGGAACAAGAAAATTTGTAAATGACACAGCGCTTGTTAAAAATATAAAAAGGGTTGTAGATAGAAATGGGATCATAGTTTATTATCCAGAAGCACGATATGCAAACGTGGGAACAAGTTCTAAGCTTCCTGAATCTGTTGGAAAACTTGCGAAAATGTTAAAGGTTCCTGTTGTGGCGCTTAATATGAAGGGGAATTATCTGCGGTTACCTATATGGAATACAACAATACGAAAAGAAGCACGGCTGGAAGCAACAATTACACAGATATTTACAAAGGAAGAATTGGACAAGTCATCGCTGGAGGAAGTTAACCTAAAAATACAGCAATATTTAACCTATGATGAATATAAGTGGCAGTATGAAAGGAAACAGGCAATTACTTATGAAAAAAGAACAGAAGGAATCGAACATGCACTATACCAGTGCCCCGCATGCAGTAGTGAATTTCAAATGAAAACAGAAAAGGCTGATATATTTTGCGAAAAGTGTGGCAGCAGATGGCATATGACTAAGTATGGCAAGATGGAAAACATAAATGAAAACCTATTAAAAGGTGCAGAGGATACAATGGATTTTTCACATATACCTAATTGGTATCAATGGCAATGTAAACAGGTAATAAAACAGATTGAGGAAGAGAGTTATTTACTAAATATAAAGGTACATATTGAATCACTGCCTAATGCAGTAAATTTTATTGACTTAGGTGATGGCGTGCTTCACCATGACCTAAATGGCTTTCAACTTATATTTAAAGAGTACGGTGAAAGTGAATTTAAAACCTTAACATTTCCGCCAATTAGTATGTTTTCTGTTCATACAGAATATAATTACCGAGGAAAAGGGCAATGCATAACTCTTTCAACCTTAGATAATACTTATTTTTTATATCCTCTTGAAGATGGATTTAATGCTACAAAAATTCAATTCGCAACGGAATATTTATATGAAAAGGCTAAAACAATGTTAATTGAGGAGAAAGCTAAAAAAATAAAAATCAAATAAAAAGAGTGTAAAAAACTTTACACTAACCAGAATAGACAGGAGTTTAAATTATGAATACAGAAATAGAAATACTATGCTCCACCGGTGCTTTAATTAGGAGACCTAATCACAGAAATCATAAATTGCTCAAGGGGTTATCAGAACAGTTGGAATGTGACGGTTTTGAATTTATGATGGAAGGCTCGTGGATGGATATCATTGAGGATGTGATGGCAGAGGTCAAAGCAATGAATCTATACATACCGGTGATGCACAGTGAAAAATATATTGGCGAAGCCATCAGCCAAGGTGGGGAAGAGGAACTTCGAGAGGCACTACGCAGATTTGAAATCAACTGTCGAATGGCTAATAAAATCGGGGGCGAGAAAATCGTGGTTCATCTTTGGGGTGGCATTTCCTCAGACCAAAATTTTGACAGAAATCTAAAGGCATATCCAC
>JARDZI010000278.1 GCA_029240935.1 Clostridiales bacterium | reverse complement strand
TTGCCTCCATTTAATGGGTTTGTTTCAAAATGGTTAATATTTAAGGGAACATATGAGGCAGGATATGCTCCTGTAACAATAATTGCAATTCTAGCAAGTGTGCTTACTCTTGTTTCATTTATAAAGGTTGCCTATTCTATATTCTTTGGACAGCTTTCAAACCAATATGAAAACATAGGTGAAACGTCACTTTCGATGAGAATGCCAATGTGGATAATGGCGTTACTATGTTTTATTACTGGTGTTATGCCACAATATATAACAAAATATTTAATAACTCCAGCTGTTTTAGCAGTTTCAAATGTTGGCGAATATATAGATGCTATGATGGGATCAGGATATGGGGAGAAATGGTTTGGAGAACCTTTAGCAGTTTCAAACCTTAACCAAACTATTTCAGGTTACTATGACCCAATGTCATGGTTAATTATTTTTGTAGTTGCACTAATAGCATTCACATTAGTGGCTGGTTTAGGTGGCTTAAGTCATAAACAGGCATCCCCGGAGGATTTCATGAATGAAGGAAATAAAATGCCCTTAAGAAGGAATTTTAATTTTAAATATTATTTTATTTTAATGGATAAGGTAAATAGTGGAGTAGTTAATGATTATGCATTATTGGTTATTTCAACCACAGCCATTATTTTAGTATATCTATTTCTATTTGTATAAAAGGAGGGAGGAGATTTGGAAATATTGAAATATTTGTTTTATATATTAGTTTTTCCTGGATTTTTGTTCTGTTCTACAGTGGGAATGCTTCTATCTGGAATAGACAAAAATCTTGCAGCTAAAATACAGAAAAGAATAAGTCCACCTTTATTTGAACCTTTCTATGACTTTTTAAAGCTTATTAGAAAGGGTTCCAATGTACAAACGGTGGGGAAAAGGGTATTTATTGTTGCACCAGTGATAGCTTTAAGTAGTATAGTTATTGTATCATTATTTATCCCAATATTTAATTTTAATGTATTTAGTGGAGTAGCAGATATAGTAGTAATACTCTATTTATTAATGATACCTGCTGTAATATTGATATTAGCTAGAACTACAGCCGGCTCTCAATATACAGGAGCAGGTGTTTCAAGAGAAGTAATTTCTATTACTTCATACGAATTACCATTCATAATTATACTTATTACCATAGGCAAAAAGGTTGGTATAGAATTTAATGGAGGTGCAATTACCTTCTCATTAGAAAAAGTAATCCAATATCAGGCTATGATGGGACCTATGATTACTCATTGGAGCATGATTCCAGCAATGCTTGGGATGCTTTTGTTAATACCTTGGAAGGCAGGAAGCCTTCCTTATGATGCAAAAGCTGGAACAGAAATCTGGGAAGGACCAATTGTTGTGCATGGTGAAAAAGTCCTTGGGATATTTAAGCTGAATCATTCAATAAAAATGTATATAATGTCATCACTTTTTGTTACACTATTTCTTAGTGGGACAGGCACTGGAATAATTATAGTTGATATACTAATTCAAGTACTATTTTGTATAGTAGTTGTGATCATTTCCATCTCCTTAATAAAAGTCATAATAGCAAAAATCAAAGTGGGACAAGCATTGAGGTTTTACTGGACTTATCCAACTGCTCTTGCCATAATCAGCCTTGTATTAGTATGGCTTGGACTGTAATTAGATTAAGAATACCAAATAATAAAGCAATTGATATTTATATGGTTTTGTTCTAAAATAAAGGTGCAATATGAAGGGAGGAATTTATAGTGATAACTAAAGAATACATAGCATCAATAATTGACCATACTATTTTAAAACCTGAAACAACACCAGAGGATGTAATAAAAATATGTAAAGAGGCTGTAGAGAATAAGTTTGCTTCAGTATGTATTAATTCTTGTTATACAAAGCTAGTAGCAGCTGAAGTAAAAAACAGTGGAGTAAAGGTTTGTACTGTGGTTGGATTCCCATTAGGAGCAATGTCAAGCCATTCAAAGGCATTTGAAACAAAGAAGGCTATTGAGGATGGAGCTCAGGAAGTAGATATGGTAATTAATATAGGAATGCTTAAAGCAGGAGAATACAAGTATGTGAAAAATGACATTTTAGCTGTAGTGGATGCAGCAAGAGGTAAAGCACTTGTAAAGGTGATCATTGAAGCTTGTCTTTTGACGGATGAAGAAAAGGTAGAAGCCTGCAAGCTTGCTAAGGAAGCTGGAGCAGATTTTGTGAAAACCTCAACTGGTTTTAGCAAATGGGGTGCAAAGTCTGAGGATGTAAAATTAATGAGGGAAACTGTAGGACCAGATATGGGAGTTAAGGCATCAGGTGGTGTTCACGGATATGAAGATGCAGTAACCATGATAGAAGCTGGAGCCACTAGAATAGGGGCAAGTTCCTCACTAAAAATTATTGGCTAGTAAATGCAAAGAAAGCATATTAATAGAACCAAAAAGATAGCAATTACGCTATCTTTTTTTTATAAATAAATATAAAATTTAAAAAACTATTATATAAAACATGCTAGTTAGAATATTATATATTAAACTTCAAAATTGTTAAACAATCAGTATTAATTTAATAAGTTCATGAAGCTTATTAAACATTTGCTGAGTACAATTTATTGCAGAAAGGGGATAGCATGTTGGATTATATACGATTAAATAGAAAGGATATTGAACTGGATTTTGATTTTATACCTATGTTTGATAATAGCTCTGAGATTTCTCCATACAAGGATATTATTGGACAGACAAGAGCTGTAGATGCCCTAGACCTTGGCTTGATAATGAATAAGAAGGGATATAATATATATGTTTCTGGTCAGAGTGGTACTGGGAAAAGAAGCTATTTAATAAACAAAATTATTGAATATGCTAGGAAATGGCCTTCACCAGCTGACTGGTGTTATGTACACAACTTTCTAGATGGTAATAAGCCAATAGCTATTTCTTTAAAATCTGGCAGCGCATATGAATTTAAAGAAGATATGGAAGATTTTATTAATGAACTATTTGAAAGGGTACCAAAGTCCTTTACTATGGAAGATTATGAAAAACAGAGAAATTCAATAATGGAAAGATATCAAAAGGATATACTTCATCTAGCTGATAAATTACATGAAGAATCGAAATTAATGTCCTTTAGTGTAAAAAGTACAAATGAAGGCTTTGCATTTGTTCCATTAAAAGAAGAGAAGGAAATGAGTGAAAAAGAATATAATGAACTAAATGAAATGGAAAGGGAAGCTATTAATACAAAGGTTAGTCAGTTAAAATTAGTTGCACTTGATGTATTACGTCAAACAAAGATGTTCAAAAGGTATATGGCTGAGGAATTAAAGGAGCTTGATGATACTACAGCTTTGGAAATTACATCAGAGAGAATTGAAAATCTCAAAGATAAATATGGCTATAATGAAAAAATTATAGAATATTTGGATGTTATTAAAAATGATATTATTGATAATATTGATGCTTTTATGGACTACGAGAATCAAGAGGATAAGTATGATGAGAACTTTTTTAAACGATATTTTATTAATGTATTAGTATCCAATAGGGATGTTGAGGGATTACCTGTAGTATTTGAAGATATTCCAGAATATCATAATATATTGGGTATAGTTGAATATGAAAACAAGTTAGGCACACTTGTTACAGATTTTACTATGATTCAACCAGGAAGTCTTCATAAAGCTAATGGTGGTTATATTATTATTGATGCTCTTCAATTGCTTTCTAGTTATCAGGGATGGAATGCTTTGAAAAGGTCTCTCAAATCTGAATCTATATTTATTGAGAATCTTAAAAATCAATTTGATATAATACCACTTGCAACATTAAAACCTGAAGAGATACCTTTAAATTTAAAGGTGATTTTAATTGGTAATCCGTATATATATTATCTTCTATACAATATGGATGAGGATTTTAAAGAACTTTTTAAAATTAAGTCAGAATTTGATGAGGAAATAAAAAATATAAATGGTGTAGGTATAAAGGTAATAGGATTCATAAGTCATTATTGTAATGAAAATAAAATATTACCTATTACAAGAGCTGGAATAATACAGTTACTAAAGTATTCATGTAGAATTACAGAAAATAGAAAATATTATTCAGCTTCCATGAACAGAATTATTAATATTATAGAGCAGGCAGAAACCATTGCTAAACTTAGGGGTATGGAGCTTATTGATGAACAAAGCATTAAAGAAACAATATATGGAATTGAAAAAAGACATGGTTTGTACAAGGATAAAATACTTAATATGTATAGAGATGGAATGTATATTTTAGAATTAAAAAATAGTAAGATTGGGCAGATTAATGGCTTGTCAGTTATTGATCTTGGAGATGTTAGGGTAGGAAAACAGAATAGAATCACTGTAACAACATTTGCAGGACGGGATGGGGTTATAAATATAGAAAGAGAAACTAATATGAGTGGAAATATTCACAGTAAGGGTATTTTGATTTTATCAGGTTATATGGGGGAAATTTTTGGACAAAACTCATTGCTTTCCTTTAATGCAAGCATTTGTTTTGAACAGTTGTATGGAGATGTGGATGGGGATAGTGCATCAGCAGCTGAACTTATAGCATTAATGTCAAGTTTAGGGGATGTTCCAATTAATCAGGGTATTGCTGTAACAGGATCTGTAAATCAAAAGGGTGAAATTCAACCAGTTGGAGGATTGAACGAAAAAATAGAGGGTTATTTTGATATTTGCAGTTTATACGGATTAGATGGAAATCAAGGAGTAATAATTCCCTATACAAATATAGATAACCTAGTATTAAATGATGAGGTTATATATGCGGTGGATAAAGGACTTTT
>JARDZI010000277.1 GCA_029240935.1 Clostridiales bacterium | reverse complement strand
CAGCCTCTGTACCATCCATCTCCAAGCACTACATCAAAATCATTTATTCCTTCAGCAATCTGCTCTGTTATATCGTACACCTGATATTGAATTCTTCTCTTATAATCTGTATATCCTGATGCGAATAAATCCTCTCCTATTTTCCTACCATTCAAAGAAGCTTCATATAATCCACAAGCAGTTATATATAGCCTTGCACTTTCCACTTCTTTATCCACCCTAAACTGTTTCCTGAAGTAGTCACAGGGATATCTGTTGTTCCTATCAATATTTGTATTTGCAGTAATCCACTTTGCCTTCCAATCTGTCTTATTAATAAGCCCAATTTCAAAGAAGGAACTCTCACTCCAATCGCCTGAATTTCCTTCTTCATTCCAAAGCCTTACTTTCCAAAATAATCTGTCTCTGCTTTTAAGTTCTTCACCTTCATAATAAGCGAACATATTGCTACCATTAACCTTACCAGTTCCCCAAGCTGCTTGCCCATTATGATACTCTGCTCTTATTTCATAGGCAGTTTGCTTTTTTGCTTCTTGCACATTCCAAAAAAACCTGGGTTTTAGTATATCAATGCCAATTGGGTTTAAAAGATATTCCGTTCGAAGTTTTATAGCTTTTATCATAGTTTTTTCCCTTCTTATAAAGACAAAATAGGCAATCTGTTTGACTACCTATTTTGCTTTTGTTAATGTGACCTTAGCTTTATAGGCATAGGTTTTTAAGTTATTTTTATTTAATCAGTTGTATTTGCCTCAGCGTTTTTTCTGCGCTCAGCAAGTTCTTTTGTAATTTGAGCTTGTTTGTCCTCTGTTAAATCAAACCAGGCTACTGATAATGTAAGTGAAATTATTATTGCAGGAAGTATACTCATTAGTACCTTTAACCCAAAGATGGTACCGCTGCTTTGCTCTACACCTGGCACATAACCAACAAAGGCTAATGCACCTGCAGCGATTGCTCCTGATAAAGCTGTAGCAAAGGTCTGCATGAATCCTTGTATGGACCCCATAAATGCATTTACGTTCATTCCAGATTTCCACTCAGTATAATCCATTGCAGCAGGCATCATAGCGCTCTGAGCAGGGCTTGAGAATCCATTGAATAAGGATGCTATAACAGATACACCTAGGAAAATTACAACCCCGGTTGAATTAGCTGGAACAAATATAATTGAAACCATTGAAGCTATATTTAAAATCGCTGATACAAGTACATTGTTTTTAATACCAATAAGCTTTGTTACCTTTGAGCTGAACATTACTCCAATAAGAATCGGCACCAAGCCAACAATTCCCATGGTAACCATTAAGCCGTCATTATGAAAATAATATTTAAAATAATGTATCATAACTGCAGACCTAATTCCATTTGCCAGATTATTTGCGAACACAAATAAATAAACTATGACTGCTGTTTTGTTAGTAAATACCGCTTTAAACATTTCAACAAAGGAAGGTTTCTTCTCATCTTTGCTTGTTTGAACCACATATCTTTCTTTAAGGGTAACAACCTGGAATATTGATATCAGTATACCTATAACTGCAGCAGATCCCATAAGTAATGAGAACCCTTTGGCCTCATTGCCTCCCCCTAAGCCTTTATATAATGGCTGAGCACCTATTACAACAACCATTGCACCAACCATTACTAGCACATAACTCCATATACCAATTGATACTCTTTCATCAACTCTCTTTGTAATAGCTGGTGTCATTGCAGCTCCTGGCCCTTGGCCTAATGCCCCTCCAACACTATAAATCAGGTAAGTAACAGTTGCGTAAATCAGCTTTCCATTGGGACTCAAATTTACATTAGTAAAAGTTAGCCATCCAAATATCATAGTTGGAACTGTTAGTATTACAAACCAAGGCTTATATTTACCCCAAGGTGTTGTAATCTTGTCAACAAGAATTCCGAAAGCAGGCGCTAGAAAGGCATCGATTACACGAGCAAATAAAAACAATCCTGCTACATAGGCTGCGTTAATTTTCATTACGTCAGTATAGAAATAAAGCAAGTACATCTGAATCATTTGAAAATGGAAGGTACCTGTCATTCCCCCTATTACACAAGCAACCTTCTCACGGAGTTTAAGCTTTCTGTCTTCATCTTGAATAACAATTGAATTTCTAATAACTTCTGTTGTGTTCATAAAAATCCCCCTTTATTTGATAGATAGGTTGTACATATTATTGCGCACTATCATCTTTTTTCTCATTTTAAAGGTTTTCATAAAGGAATTATTGTATAATTTTTAGTAAATGGTCTGCATTTTATATCATTGAAAATAATTTTAAACTTTAGTGTTAGTAAAAATTCCTGGACAAAGCCAGAGTTAAAAAGTTATAGCTATAAAGGTAATTCATTAGCAAAGCAAATTGTTGCATTTTGATTATTGTAAATGTAAAGTGACCAGTAAACCAAATTCTGTATTTTTACCACATCTTAAAATATATTTGGAGTTATATATGTTTGTATTTCTGAGGTGGGTATCGGGTCAGTCGGTAAACCTTCCACTCCAACACCAAAGGGCAACTTTAAAATTATAAACAAAGCTCATAATCCCAGCGGTCCCTTTGGTGCTGGGAGGCTTGGCTTAAGCGCACCAAATGGTGACTACGGAATTCACGGTACAAATAACCCTAGTTCAATCGGAAAGGCAGTTTCTAATGGCTGCGTAAGAACCTATAATAACAATATTATCGAGCTGTATAATACCGTTCCAGTAGGAACACCAGTAAAAATTATATAAAATACAAGAAGCTGAAAATACCTTTTTACGGAATATTTTCAGCTTCTTATACATTATATAGCTAATGAGGTTTTTATTTATAAAGTTAAAGTAATTAAATGCTATTGGTGCCTTCAATTAGCAAAATACCTTCTTGTGCTACAGTTAAATCTAACGGTAAAATTCCTGCTGCTTCCCATGCTTCATAAAGTTTCTCTCTCTCAGCATAACTTCTAACAAAAGCTATGCCGCAATCCCCTCCACCTGCTCCTGATGACTTGCCGCTTCCATATATCTCGGCGGTGTTGCACAAAATTTTAAGTTTCTCTGTTTCTATGATAATGCCAGCATTCTCGCCTAGCTTAGCCAGAGCTCTACGATTTTGTTCCAGTGCAGCTATAGATTTTTTATAGTCATCAGTGTCAAAGCCTCCTATCAATTGGCTTACTGACCTGGAACTTTCACGAATAAATTCACTGTAAGCCTCCATGTTTTGCTGGCTAATACTTTTAACTTTCTTAATCATAGCGGCTGTTGATGCCGCTTCTTTAGTCCATCCCACTGCTAGCTGAAGCAAAGATGGTGGTGTTAAAGATCTAATTAATAAATTTGGCCAAGATTTTCCTATCAGTTCAGATAATTCTTCCCCCTTATTTAACTCACTTAACAACCAACTTGAATCAAAAGCAGAGTACTCAAGCCAGCCCCCATAGGTTGCAGCAGCAATATCCGCTCCAGAACCACTTCCTTGTGTTCTAAAATGAACTATAGTTGAAAGTTTAAAAATCTCCTCAAGATCAATATGATTTTCCCTTCTACTGTGAAAATGGATAATTGCATAAATTACTGCTGTTACAACAGCAGCACTGGAACCAAGTCCATATTTTTTACCGCTTGCAGTGTCATCAAGTTCGCTTTTTACTTCTAATTGAAATGGAGAAAGCTTAACTGATTTTTCTTGCAAATATTGAATTGCTGCAGAGATAGAATTCAAAACAAAATCTAAAGCTATATCTGATACACTAAACTGTATACCTTCACTATTAATTTCCCATGCAACATCTTTTAATCCTCTATCAGGCAAGGAAATTTTATATTGACTGCTTGGTCTTATAAAGACTGTAACATAGCGATTCACCGCAGCCACTACGCATTTCTGATTAGGCTCTAAAACAGCATACTCTCCTGCTATCATGAGTTTTCCTGGTACTTTTACAATAAGGCTCACAGAAGACATAGTTACATCCTTTCACTCAGTCTTACAAGACTGATAATGTTTTTACCATCCATGGTGCAGAGTATAAAATCATAAACAATACACCATAATTAACTCCCAAACGATACAATGTCCCTGCTACAATACCTATTAGAAACACACCAGCAATATTAATCCATCCTGCATCCATAAAAGCAAGCAGCAGTACCAAACTAAAGAATAACCCTAAAACTGCCTCATGAGGTATTCTTTTGAACACAAAGGCGCATATTTGCCTTGAATACTTTACGGTAACAAAATAGGTAATGACTGAAGCAACTAAAGCACCAATAATGGTTGCCCAGACAAAATCCGCATTTGATAGTATATGGTGCATATTGCGCTCCAAAGTAAACACTGGAGGTGCATTAAACAGTGGATTTGCCGGTCCAATTGACATAGGTGATAACGGAACACCCAATGCAATAAGAGGAATTAAAGTTCCAGAAAAATATGTGGCTTGAGCTAGGGATTCCATTGTTGATACTGCTATAGATGCCTTTTCCACAGGATCCTTGGCTCTGCTGGCAAATAGCTCTCCCAGGAAAGTTGTAAGCCCAACAGGGCTAAGTATAAAGGTAGCAGATCCAATAAGAGAAGCTAAAGCGCTATAGCCAATCTCTTTCTTCGTTAAAATCTTAAAGGGATTTGGGAACTTTGTAATCTTATCTGCATTTTTTAGGTGGATAATCTTTTTGTCAAAGCGTTTTATACTGTCTCTTTTATCTTTATTAAGCAGTTCAAACAAAGTTAATATGACAGGACCTATTGTAATAGCAAGAAAGAATGAAGTAAATACATTAGTGCCCTTAGGCACCACTCCAATTCCCCAGTAAAGA
>JARDZI010000276.1 GCA_029240935.1 Clostridiales bacterium | reverse complement strand
TTTCAATATACTTTTTCATAAAGTATCCCCTCTCTTTTATTTCTTTATTAGTGATTTTCCTGTCATTTCTGAAGGAATATCTAACCCCATAGCTTCAAGCATACTTGGAGCAATATCACAGAGTCTTCCTCCATCTCTTAGCTCCACATTACCCTCTCCTACAACAAGGAGTGGTACTACATTTGTAGTATGTGATGTAAATGGCTCTCCTGTTTCATAATCAACCATAACTTCAGCATTGCCATGATCAGCTGTTATATAGGCTGCGCCACCCTTTTCAAGTATTTTATTTACAACCTTGCCAAGGCATTCATCAACTGTATTTATTGCTGCAATAGCAGCTTCATAAACTCCAGTATGTCCAACCATATCTGCATTAGCAAAGTTCAAAATTATCAAATCATATATATCCTTATCAATTTCTGAAACAACTCTGTCAGCAACCTCATATGCACTCATTTCAGGCTGCAAATCATAAGTTGGTACCTTTGGTGATGGTATGAGTGCTCTATCCTCACCTGGGTTTGGTTCTTCAACCCCACCATTAAAGAAAAATGTAACATGTGCATATTTTTCAGTTTCTGCAATTCTTAGCTGCTTTAACCCTTTATTGCTTATATATTGTCCTAATGTATTTGAATAGGATTGAGGTTTAAATGCAATATCTACATTTTCAATTGTAATATCATATTGAGTAAAGCATACATAGTATACTTTAAAGTATTCCCTTTTAAAGCCATTAAAATCAATATCTACAAATGCTCTCGTTATTTCTCTTGCCCTATCTGGTCTAAAATTAAAGAATATTATAGAATCATTTTCTTTTATCCTTGCAACAGGCATCTCTCCATTAGTTATTACTGTTGGAAGCACAAATTCATCTGTTCTGTTTTCCCCGTAGGACCTTTCAACAGCTTCCACAGCAGAGCTGGATATTTCACCTTCACCTTTAACTATTGCGTTGTAGCCAAGCTCCACTCTTTCCCATCTTTTATCCCTGTCCATTGCATAGTATCTTCCCTGTACTGTTGCTACTTTTCCCACACCTAATTGGTTCATATAGCTTTCAATTCTCTTTATATCCTCTAAACCTGATTTTGGAGGAACATCACGCCCATCAAGGAATGCATGAACAAAAACCTTTGTTAATCCATTATCCTTACATAGTTTTAATAGAGCTTCAAGATGTTCTATATGACTATGAACACCACCTGCTGAAAATAATCCCAACAGATGCATATCACTGTTGTACTTTTTAGCATTTTCAATACCTCTTAAAAAAGCAGCATTGGTAAAAAATCCACCTTCCTCAATCTCCTTATTTATTCTGGTGAATTCCTGATATATTATTCTTCCTGCACCAATATTTAAGTGACCAACCTCAGAATTTCCCATTTGTCCCTTTGGAAGCCCAACATCAAGTCCACTGGTTTTCAGCTCAGTGTGTGGATAGTTGTTCCAGTATTTATTAAAGTTAGGTGTATTTGCATTTGCAACTGCATTTCCTTCTTTTCTATTATTAATTCCCCATCCATCGAGAATAAGCAGCATCTTAGGCTTTTTCTGCATTTTAATCCCTCTCTCCTCTATTAGCTACAAAAATTAAAAATTAACAATCCCAGCAAAATCATTTGCATTAAGACTTGCTCCCCCAACTAATGCTCCATCTATATCACTTTGAGCCATTTGCTCTTTAATTGTGGTTGGTTTAACACTTCCACCATATTGTATTCTTATCTTATTTCCTGCTTCCTCACCACATAACTCTTTTACGGTTTTTCTGATGAATGCTATAACATCATTTGCATCCTTTGCTGTAGCTGTTTTACCCGTACCAATTGCCCAAATTGGTTCATAGGCAATTACCATGTTTGAAACATTCTCAGCATCAACGCTTTGCAAATCCTTTGATAATTGATTCTTAATTATATCAAATGTTTTTCCTGCTTCTCTTTCTTCAAGTGTTTCACCTACACAAAGTATTGGAATTAAGTCATAAATAAATGCAGCCTTAACTTTTTTATTTATAACTACATCATCCTCTTTAAAATATTGTCTTCTTTCACTATGTCCAAGTATAACATAATCAACACTAAGCTCTTTAAGCATTGTTGGAGATACTTCACCTGTAAATGCTCCACTTTCCTCATAGTACATATTTTGAGCACCAACTTTTATATTTGTATCCTCAGTAAGTGTTATAACCTGTGCTAATGATGTAAATGCAGGGCATATAACTACTTCACATTTTGCATTCTTAACCATATCTCTAAGTTCTATTATAAATTGAGCTGCTTCCTTGGAAGTTTTATTCATCTTCCAGTTACCAGCAATTATTGGTTTTCTCATTTAATACATCCTCCTAATTTAAACCATATTATATTGGTTTACCCATGCATTGTTTGTTTATCCATGCACACGTAGGGGCGAACAGTGTTCGCCCGATGCGTGCATATATCTAGGTGCCGACCGGCGAACACTGTTCGCCCCTACAACACCCTACAATCGACCCTACATTTTATCATTTAATGCAGAGATTCCTGGTAGCTCAAGTCCTTCAAGAAATTCTAATGAAGCACCTCCACCAGTTGAGATATGAGTCATTTTATCAGCATAACCTAACTGCTCAACTGCCGCTGCTGAGTCACC
Organism: Clostridiales bacterium; assembly: GCA_029240935.1. Classification (GTDB taxonomy): domain Bacteria; phylum Bacillota; class Clostridia; order Clostridiales; family Caloramatoraceae; genus JARDZI01. The sequence continues at coordinate 2,178 of JARDZI010000276.1, read as the reverse complement.
ACCACCTATTATGGTAGTTCCTTTAACATTTGAAATGGTTTCTGCAAGAGCCTTAGTTCCAACTGCAAAAGCTGGCATTTCAAATACTCCCATTGGTCCATTCCATATTACTGTTTTAGCTTCCTTTAGAGCACCTTCAAACAATTTAATTGATTTGGGTCCTATATCAAGTCCCATATATCCTACAGGAATGTTTCCTTCAACAATAATTGCTTCTGCATCTGCTTTAAATTCCTTCGCTGCTACATGGTCTACAGGAAGATACAATGATACTCCCTTTGTCTTTGCCTTTTCAAGCATTTCCTTAGCGTATTCAACCCTATCCTCTTCAACAAGGGAATTACCTATTTTAAGTCCCTTTGCCTTAAGGAAAGTATACGACATTCCTCCACCAATTACAAGTCCATCAACCTTTTCTAATAGATTATTAATAACACCAATCTTATCTGAAACCTTTGCTCCGCCTAGAACTGCAATAAAAGGTCTAACAGGTGCATCAAGTGCCTTACCCATTATCTCCATTTCCTTTTCAATCAAAAATCCTGCAACAGCTGGTATATATTCAGCAATTCCTGCTGTTGAAGAATGGGCTCTATGGGCTGTTCCAAATGCATCATTTACAAATATATCAGCAAGGGATGCTAGCTTCTTAGCAAATTCCATATCATTCTTAGTTTCAGTTTTTATAAATCTAACGTTTTCTAGAAGGACAACCTCTCCTTCCTTCATTTCAGCTGTCAATCTTACAGCATTTTCTCCAACCACTTCCCTGTCCTCAGCAAGCTTTACTTCTTTTCCTAGGAATTTAGCTAGGGACTCTCCAACAACCTTCAAACTATATTTTGCATCAAAACCTTCCTTTGGTCTTCCAAGGTGAGACATAAGTATTACCTTTGCATTATTCTCAATTAAATAATTAATGGTAGGAAGTGCAGCTTCAATTCTTCTGCTGTCTGTAATATTGCCTTCCTTATCCTGTGGAACGTTAAAGTCACATCTTACTACAACCTTTTTGCCCTTAACATCTATATCCTTTAATGTCTTTTTGTTCATGGAAGTTCCCTCCTCTATAATCAAAATTAAAGTCCGGCTTATGATGTAAACCACAGAGCCGGACAATTTATGTTACATTCTTTCTGCTATATAGTTTACAAGGTCAACGATTCTGTTTGAGTAACCCCATTCATTATCATACCAAGAAACAACCTTTACCATGTTTCCTTCTATAACCATAGTTGAAAGAGCATCAATTATTGATGATCTTGAATCTCCTCTATAGTCCATTGAAACAAGTGGTTCTTCTGAGTATCCAAGTATTCCTTTCATTTCTCCTTCGGAAGCTTCCTTTAAAGCAGCATTAACTTCTTCAACTGTTACATTTCTCTTAAGCTCTGCTGTGAGGTCAGTAATTGATACTGTAGGAGTTGGAACTCTAAGTGAGAATCCATTTAACTTACCCTTTAACTGTGGTAAAACCTTTCCAACAGCCTTAGCAGCTCCTGTTGAAGTAGGTATTATTGATTGTGCTGCAGCTCTTGCTCTTCTTAAATCCTTATGTGGAAGGTCAAGTATTCTCTGATCATTAGTATATGAGTGAATAGTATTCATTAAACCCTTTACTATTCCAAACTTTTCATCAAGAACCTTTGCAAAGGGTGCAAGACAGTTTGTAGTACATGAAGCATTTGAAATAATTACATCCTTTTCTGGATTGTAGCTCTTTTCATTAACTCCAAGAACTATTGTAATGTCCTCATCAGTAGCTGGTGCTGAAATAATAACCTTCTTTGCACCTGCTTCAATATGTGCCATTGCCTTATCTTTCTTAGTAAATAACCCTGTTGATTCAATAACTACATCAACACCAAGCTCTTTCCATGGAAGATTCTTAGGATCTCTTTCAGCAAAAACCTTAACTTCCTTGCCATTTACAACAAGTGAATTTTCCTTTGCTTCAACTGTTCCATTAAAATGTCCAAACAGTGAATCATATTTTAATAGATGTGCAAGTGTTGCTGTATCTGTCAAATCATTTATTGCAACAATTTCTATATCCTTGTTCAACTTTTCCTGTGCTATCTTAAACGCATTCCTTCCAATTCTACCAAAACCATTAATAGCTACTTTAATTGACATGGTATCCCTCCTAAAATATTAAATTTATTTTAATTTTAACTA
>JARDZI010000275.1 GCA_029240935.1 Clostridiales bacterium | reverse complement strand
AATACGTCATAATCACCTTTGATTTCAACAAACTTTAAACCTGTATCAACATGCTTATACTGTGTAAAATAAAGTGAACCGTCACTATATTCCTTTAGTGTGTAGATATATGAATCAGGGACAACTAACAATATTATGTAGTACTCAAAAAAACCTTGTAGTAAATATTGACAGATATAGACTACTATGATAGTCTATTGATAGACGATAGCAATAGTCTGGAAGTGGATTATCCAAAGTATATCATTACCTATTTTTTAATGAACCTTCTGAATTGTAAGAAAGAGGTGAATTTGCCATGAAAAAATCATCCCTCCTGGTATGTGTTATTATAGTATTTCTAATTCTGTCAGGATGCAGCAACTCAAAGGCTAAAGGTGAACATGAGTCTTTTCTGAAGCTTGATGACAAGGGTAATTACACGGGGTTTTTATATCTTCCTGATGACTATACTCCTGAAAAGGCACTTAAGGATGGCTGCTTTGTTGTTACTAAGGATAGTGAAAAAAAAGATTCTTCAAAGCTCTATGGAGGAAAAGAGCATTGGGACACATTTCTTGATGCTTCTTCAAAGGGAGAGGAAGCCTTTATCAGAGCTGTGACCTTTTTACCAGAGGGTATATTCTACGATGATCTATATTACAGCAATGGACAATATCATAATTTTTATTATGACAGAAATAGCTTATCTGATACTCTAAAGGATAGACCCTATAAATATCTTCGTACATTAACTGATAAATTCGGAATTCCCCCAAAGGACTCTACCATTTACGTCCTGACCGACAGCTTGGAACTTACCTTCCACGACGTAATGTGGAGCATGCTTTCAAGCAGCATAGCTTCCAGGACAAAAATTCCATTCCATTGGATTAGTTTTACCACATATATTAAGTAGGTGCCGGAGTTCCAAGTATAGCATAGCCGCTGATTGGTGGTATGCTGCCTGATACCTGGAAGGTCAGTAACATATCTTACCTGGAAGCATATTATATTTTTATATGTTTATCTAACAATTTAATGGAGTTTTTTTTGTGTTATCAAATCATGAATATGTACAACACCCCCTGGAATTGAATCTTTTCTTTCTAAGAATTGTAAAGAGCACTTAATATTTACAGCAGCAGCACTTCCCCCTAAAAACAGAGACCTCACTGACAAGTTAATCGGCATGAAGGCCAGCTTTGAAAAGCTTCTTGATAGAACTGTAGATATGTCCCAGGGAATGATTAGCCCGGAAGTGCTAAATTCCGGAGAGCTTGTTACCGAGTTTACTCTTCCTGCAGAGGAGGCTGCACAGGCCCTGGCAGGTGTTCCATTGATACAGATATAACTAAAAAGCAGCTTGCCAGAAAGGATAATAATAATCAGAACAATATTTCTCCCTTGGTTGATTAAGATTGCTTAAAACCTTATAATGGCAGCCACATGACTTATTACTTATTTGCAAATAAGCAATTAGCCATGTGGCTGTCACCCTTCTATTCACGTACCTATCACCACTGCCTTGCTTGTATTAATCTTCCACATAGGTTAAAATTATCTTATACAAATCTTTCCAAAACCTATAGGTGGGTGATTATATGAATTATAAAAGATTAGGTATGTTAACATTAGCTTTTATAATGTTTCTAAGTATATCTGGCTGCAATAAAAAAACAACTGAACCCTCTGCAGCTAGTGGGGAGTACATAGTACACCAGGGATACTTCTTCGAAGATTCAGAATGGATCTATTACTGCAACCCTGATGATGGATATGCATTATATAAAAGAAGTCTTAACAGCAGCGATAATATTAAGCTAATGGAAAGAGACTTATGGCCATTTTGCGTAGATGGAGAGTGGATTTATACAAGAGAGGTTCATGATAACTTCAGTATTTATAGGATAAAGACTGATGGATCTGTTAAGGAAAAGCTGAACAATGATGCAAGCTCCTCCATAAATGTGGGCAAGGAATGGATATATTACATGAATTCCACTAATGGTGGTATATACAAGGTTAAAAAGGATGGTACAAGCAGAACAAAATTGCTTGATGAGGCTGCCTTTGGTATTTATGTAACCGAGGAGGATGGGCTATACTATATTAACCAAAGGGATGGAAGCATATACAGGATTGAAATAGATGGCAGCAATAAAGCTAAGATTACAAATGGTGCTTCAAGCTTTTTTTCTGTTTCAGAAGGCTGGGTATACTATGTGCTAAATGGAACCAGCGAGGTTAATTACGAGCGTATATATAAAATAAGGAAGGATGGAACCGAGAACACCCTCTTAGTAGAGGGTAAGCCTAATGAATACCTCTCTGATTTCAAGGTGTTTGGTAATTATATATACTACCATACCTTTAATTCCAATGATTTCATGTACAAAGTAAAAACAGATGGAACCGAGCGTGCAAGAATTTCTGTTGAGGGTGAACATATTGATACCATGAATGTATCAAAGGATGGCTTGCTGTTTAAGAGCATGTTTTATAATAGTATCCTCTGTAAAGTAGATATGAATAGTAAAAGCGAAGCAATAATAGACAAGGCTCCTGCCTATGATACAAGGCTCTTGGCCGAATGGCTTTTATATAAGAATTTGGACAATAGCCTTGGGCTTAATGCAGATAAAGCTGACAGTTCTGATAATAATGAACCCTTTATGGGATGCATAAGTGAAGTAAAGCTTCATGGAACTACTGCATACTTTTTGGTTAAGTCAGGTGATCACAGCAACCTCTATAAATTGAACCTTAGCAATCCAGAACCTAAATTAATAACTGAAGGAAAAATAGTATCCTATGACGTTGCAGGAGATCTAATATACTACTCCGACTCAAGCATCCATACTATATACAGTATTAAATCCGATGGAACTGGAAAGAAGGAGGTTGCAAAAAAAGCTGGGGATTATCTTCTCGTAAGGGATGACTGGATATATTTAACCTATAATAATACAGGAATTTATAGAATGAAAACTAATGGATCAGATGGAGATTTTCTTGTTCAAAGCAGTTGGATGAACAGCACATTTGCCATATATGATGATTGGATATATTATCCCGAGGATGGCGGATTATTCAGGATTAAGACTGATGGTGCCGAGAATGCAAAGCTTTTTGATATTGAATATGGTATTCATAATATACTTTCCATTAAGGATGGTAGAATCTATTATGAAAACAGGATAAGTGATGTTGGGCCCTCCTACAACTGGCTAAGCGGCTTGTACAGTGTAAAATTGGATGGCACTGAGAGACAAACTCTGATAGAGGGGACTATTAGCCCATTGGTTGTTGTTGATGACTACATATATTACAGCAAAATCCTAAGGGATATTAACATTATAAAGGCCAATCATGACGGAACAGAGAGGAAAATTGTAGTACCGGATTTGAAATGGAATAACCCTCCAGGTGGTGCATAGTATCCTTAGCAGCCGCTGCCCACAGAGGCTCAGGGCTATTGCCTGAAGCCCGATGTCAAGGAGTATATCTTCCATATCTTTTCCCATATTCTCGCCAACTTTACAAGTATTATTTTATTATGCCCCACAGGTTCCTATATTTCCACAATATCGTCAACATCAAACAGGTGTTAACTGGCCCCTACTCTAGCTCCTCAATGTTGCGGTTATTCTTTTTGTGTTAAATATCACTTCAAATGCATCCTCTATGGAGCCTGCCACTATGTCAGAGTGGGAAATGAGTTTCCCTCAGCAACATAAAAAATATTTGGCTTATTATTACAAAATTCTTTTATTAAATTCTCCACCTTCCACAGCCATTTCAATTCTCCCATCCCTATTTCGACTGCAGTAACACATTTCACCCTATAACATATAATAATTTGATATGTTTATTAAACAATTATTTGGAGGTTGTTTTGTGTTATCGGATAAGGAGTATATGAGCCATTCCCTTGAGTTAAACCTTTTTTTCCTGAGAATTATAAAGGAGCACATAATATTTGCAGCACCGGCCCTTCCCCCCAAAAACCTTGATCTCACTAACATGCTAATTGAAATGAAGGGCAGATTCGAAAAGCTTCTTGATAGAACTGTAGATATGTCATTAGGTATTGTAAGTCCGGAAGTATTGGCCTCAGGAGAGCTTGTGACTAAGTTTACCCTTCCTGCAGAGGAAAAAACTCAATCCCTGACAGGCATTCCTATTGATATGAGTATAACAAAAAAACAACTAGGCAGCAGGGGGGATAATAGCCCTGGTAATATTTCCCCCATGGTTAGCAAAGTATCGGAGCTAAATAAAGAAATAATCGGATTAATGAATCTAGCTTTAACAGATCAGGAAAACCTCCTAAAAGATGTACTAATCTGCAAGGCCTTTAGCTATATCTACCCATTAATGCTTGACCATGTAATTAGAGAGGGTCACTTTTATGTAATGATGCTAAGCAGACTTGAAAAGAGAGATGAGCTGGACAGTGTTAGGAAAATGATTGAGGAGGAACTGAACTGGAATAGAATTATGCATGAGCATTCAGAGTTTATTAGGGGATACTTGGACCCATCAGAGGACGAACTGATCCAAACAGCAGATAAATTTGCAGTAGAAACTGAAAAGCTTGTGGCAGAAACAGAAACATTGCCAAGTCAGCCTGCCAACCTGCCTGGGGTTACAAGACAAAGCCTGAATCTCGTTACTAATTTGAGAAACTTCAAGCTTCAGGGAGTTGCAGGTATTTTAGGCTGCAAAATCAAGTCAATTATTCCTCCTCTTTTAGGAGATCATGTACTAAGGGAAGCAAACCACTATTTAAGATTACTTAAAACCTTATAATGGCAGCCACATGACTTATTACTTATTTGCAAATAAGCA
>JARDZI010000274.1 GCA_029240935.1 Clostridiales bacterium | reverse complement strand
AGGCTCCAATAGAAACTATTTTCATAAATCCACTAGCAGGTCCTAAAACTGGTTCTGAGGTTCCTAAAAATCTCAGTATTGGTTCTGAAAATACTCCTAGAACAAATGTTAGTATAAATGCAATTATTATACCAATTATTAACCCCTGACTAAGAAATTCCTCCGCCTTGTCCTTATTATTAGCTCCAATATTCTGTGCAACCATTGTGGTTATGCCAACACCAATTCCCATGGCTACAAACATATTTAATGTTGTATATATTATTTCTGAACTAAACCCCACAGCACTTACTGCATTATTCCCCCCATAGTTGCCTACAAAAGCTGTATCCACTACCCAAACAAGCATATATAAAATCATTTCCCCAACTGCAGGGAGTGCAATTTTTAATACTTTTTTTATTTTTGTTCTCATGCTATCTGCCAAACTCATCCCCGCTTTACCATCCCTCTTTGCTGCAAGCTTGCTTCATAGGTCACAAGAGCTGTTGCAACACCAACATTTAAGGAATCTGCTCCACCAAGCATTGGGATTATAACTCTTTCACAGTTATATGAATACCATTTATCTGATATACCATGTCTTTCATTTCCTGCTACAACTGCAATTCTTCCTGAATAATCAGCTTCATAGTGATATTTATCAGCCTTTAAATCGGTAAGGATAATTTTAAAATCATTTTTAATTAACCACTCAGCTGTTTCTGATATGTCAGCTCCAATTATGGGGATAATAAAGCTTGATCCCATGCTGGACTTTATCACTTCATGATTAAATAACCGTGCTCTATGGTTAACGTGAATAACTGCATTCCCTCCAGCTCCATCAACAGTTCTTATTATAGTCCCCACATTTCCAGGCTTTTCAAGTCCATCCAACACAACTATCAGACATTTATCCTCTAATTTTATATCATCAAGGACATAATGGGGCATTTCACATAGCATGAAAAAGCCCTCTGCCCCATCCCTGCCGCTCATTCTCTGGCATATTTTATTTGACACGGTGTATGTATTTTCTGAAACCCCAATTAATTCTTTAACCATTTCGTTTATATGTGGGTTTTTAATATAATCAGTACAAAATATAAATGTTTTTACTTTTAAATTACCCTGTAGTATTTTTTCGTATGCCCATAGACCTTCAATGGCGAATAAATAATCATTCTCTACCTTTTTATTGCTTATTAGTTGTCCTATTAAAACTACATCAGGGTGTTTTATTCCTATAGGCTCTATCCATGAAAAATCATTAAGCCCTTGCTTATTATCAATTAATTTATCATCCAAAATCTCATCTCCCATTAAGTCACAATACTTATATTATATTATAAATATCATAGGGTATCAAATTGCATATTATTTAATTAATTTCCTATATTCATTTATACTTCTTGATGTTTCAATAAATCTCCTATCAAGGTCCTCTTTTTCATCATAGCTCAACCTAGTATCCCCTAGTCTGCCTGATATAAAGGCAATTTCACATTCCAATCTTCTTATTTCATCCCTAATGTTATCATAATCCATTCCAACACCTTTTTTCTTTTCATCCTCCACCTTTTTACTGGTGTAATACTCATAATCCCCTTCGTAAATTTTAATTTTACTATCCTCAATTTCAAATATCCTATTTGCTGCTCGCTTTACAAAGTATCTGTCATGGGATACAAATAAAACCGTTCCCATGTATTCCTGAAGAACCTCTTCAATCTTCTCCCTTGATACTATATCCATGTAGTTGGTTGGTTCATCAAGTATAAGCATATCAACCCCAGACAAAATAAGCTTTGCAAATGCAACTCTACATTTTTCTCCCATACTTAAAACTTCAATTTTTTTATATACATCCTCACCTCTGAAAAGAAGACTTCCCAAGACCAACCTAGCAGACTGCACAGGTACTCCCTGTTCTAATATTTCATCGAGTATGCTATTGTTGAAATTAAGATTCTCCAATTCTTGTGAAAAGTATCCAATCCCTAAGGATGGATTTACATTAATATATCCTCCTTCAAAGTCCTCCTCTCCAATAATCATTTTTATAAAAGTTGATTTCCCTGAACCATTTCTACCATTAAGGGCTATTCTCTCTCCCCTTTTAATATCAAAAGATGCATTCTCAAATACTACCTTTTTCCCGAAACTTTTGTATAGATTTTCCCCTTGTATAAGGTATTCAGGAAGTTTTTTACCCTTCAAGGCACCTTTAGCTAAATACTCAAATGCAGCAAGGGAATCCTTTTCAGGTCTTTTTATCTTATTTTCCTCTATTCTTTCAAGCTGTCTCTGCTTTGCCCTCATAACCTTTACATGTTTTTTAGACTTTGCTCTTAAAAAATCATTTTGTCCTGCTGCCTTATGTGCACTTTCAAACCATGCTTTTCTATCAATTATAACTTCCTTTAAGTGCTTAATATCTCTCTCCTGTTTTTCATACTCTCTCTCCTGACACCTTATTTCATTTTCTTTTTGAATTTTATATTCACTATAATTTCCCTTATATTCAGTGATGGAATCATGCTTCATCTCAAATATTTTCTCTATTGTATTATCGAGAAACTGCCTGTCATGGGATATTATAATAATGGTTTTATTTATTGCATTTAAGAAGCTCTCAAGCCATTTTATACCCTCCATATCAAGGTGATTGGTTGGTTCGTCAAATACCAACACATCAGAATTTTGTATAAGCATTTTACATATTGAGAGCTTTGTCTTTTCACCACCACTTAAGCTTGATGCTAACTGGGTGAAATCCTTCTCATTAAATCCAACTTCAAATAAGGTTCTTTTCAACTTATTTTTATAGCTATCCGTATTAAAGCTGGAATCTATATAAATAAGTCCTGATTTATAAAGTTCATCATATACAGTGACATTATCCTCAAACTGAGTATATTGATTTAAATACCCAAACCTTAAATCCTCTGGTATATATGAAACCTCTCCAGAATCCTTAATCTCTATACCCATCAATATTCTAAGCAATGTGGTTTTACCAACACCATTTATCCCTATTATTCCAATCCTTTCTCCATCACTTATTCTACCTGATATTTTCTCGAAGATAACCTTTCCATTGTATATCTTTGATATATTCTTAAACAATATTGACATTAATACCACTCCCTTTGTCGTAACTTATGCTTTATGGCAGACAAAGAGTTTACTCTCCTCTGCCCAGATTATCTAATGCTCATTTTTAGATACCTCCTGAATTTTATAGTAATAATGCATCCCAAGTCGTCTATATGTTAACTGAAACAATTTAACTGCTATGTGTGGTAGGGGCGAACAGTGTTCGCCTCTACTTAATATCCATATTCGTACCCATGTTTACAAGTGATTTGTTACGCATTCCCCCACAAATGTATATTTATTGTATTACTTAAAAACAAAAAAACTGTGCATGAACAATTATCCATACACAGTAAACTCCCATTATAAACTCTAATCCACCATTAAAGGCAGACATAAAACTGCATACCATCACAATAGTGAAAGTATATAATTTAGCATAATAAAAAGAACCTATGAATACCGTTCAAACAAACCCTAAAACCCCGCATTCAAATAGACTTGATAACCAAGCCTTTGGGATTTCTATTTAATTAATAAGGTTATGCAAGAACAATAATAATCATTTCAGTTCTCCTTTACAATATTGTATTTTTATAATTATAGTATATGTTCCTTATTGGAATATGTCAATTTTTCTATTATATAACCTTCCCTTAGACCTAGAGCCAAATATTACTGTCCTTTCTATTTCATTGAATTTTCTTATACTCCAAGAATATACTCCAAGTCGACTATACGCATATAGATATTTATAATCACAATAGTTATTCTAATTTCCATATGATGTAATTTTTACAAGAGGTGTTATCATGAATAAAGAGGAGCTTATTAATTCCTGTATTGAATTTACCCGGAAAATAGATAAAAAATTCCCTATTAGGATTGTATATCTTTTTGGTTCTATGGCTAAAAATACCGATAACAAAATGAGCGATATAGATATTGCTCTACTTTTTAAAACTGATTATAGCTCGGAAGATGATATTTTTATTCGTGGTGATTTAATGTAAAGTGGTATAATTTAACATTTTTTAAAAGATGCTATTGACATGCCCCAAAATACTTAATATATTATAAACAATTGAAGGCAGTTCTTGTGAACCGCCCCTCATTTAAAATATTATCATAGAAAGCATTATTTACAGACTTTTTTCACACGCTCATTGGAAGAGTACCGCAAGTTTATCCAGGCATTCTCTAAGCCAAGTACTTTTTTGTGAGGGAGACATAATTTCACCACCACCTGTTAACAGTATACCAAGTACTTACATTTAATATAATTTTTTATTTTCGTTAATTGAAAATTGACTACAAGCTTTTCATTGCAGTTAATAAAACTCCCTCCAGCACATCCACTGCTGAAGGGAATTTTTATTATCTATAATCCTCAATAGCCCTAACCAAAAGTTCAATTACATTTTCAACGTCCCTCAAACTAACTGTTTCAATTGGGGTGTGGAGATATCTTGTTGGGATGGATAATACTCCTGTTGGTACTCCTGCCCTGGATACATGGATTTCCATTCCATCTGTACCACCAAACTCAAGTACTTCAAATTGGAACTTTATGTTGTGCTTTACTGCAGTATCTTCAAGGTATTTTTTCATCTTTGGATGGGTTATCATTCCTCTGTCCATTATCTTAATAGCAGCACCATTACCTAGTTTTACTGCCATTCTTGGACATTCTGGTGTGTCTCCTGTTGCTGTTACGTCTACAACAATTGCTGCATCTGGCTCTATTGCATATGC
>JARDZI010000273.1 GCA_029240935.1 Clostridiales bacterium | reverse complement strand
CTGCATGCTTAATTGCAGAAATTCTGTTTGCAATTATTATACCTGTCCTTCCCTGCATTACACCTTTAAGATTTTTTAATATTTCTTCCTCAGTTTTTGTATCCACAGCTGATAAGGCATCATCGAGAATTAATATGGCTGGGTTCTTAATTATAGCACGTGCAATTGATATTCTCTGCTTTTGCCCTCCAGATAGATTTACTCCTCTTTCGCCTACAACAGTCTCAAATTTCTCAGGAAATTCCATAATACTATCATAAATCATACTCATCCTTGCTGCATCTTCAATCTCTTCATCTGAGTAAACATCCCTAAAAAACCTAATGTTCTCTTGAATTGTTGCTGAAAACAGAAAATTATCCTGTGGAACATAGCCTATATTTTCCCTTAATGTTTCAAGTGTAAAATCATTTATATCCTTACCATCCATAAATATCTTACCAGATTCTACATTATAAAGCTTTAAGAGCAAATTCATAAGTGTGGTTTTCCCGCTTCCAGTTTTCCCTATTATTCCAATTATCTGTCCCTTCTCAATTTTCAAATTAATATCCTTTAGAGCAAATTCAGTGGAATTTGAATAGGCATAGTTTAAATCCTTAAATTCAATATTTCCATTTAATGCATTGGGTTGGATTTCCCTAACTCCATCTTTAATCTCTGGTTCTATCTCAAAAATATCATTGATTCTTTTAAATGAAGCCATTCCCCTTTGAAAGATATTTATCACTCGCCCAATAGATATAATAGGCTGCATTATCATTGTAAGATAACCATTAAAGGCAACAAAGTCCCCAAGAGTTATAACTCCAGATTTTACCAAGCTGCTTCCGTATATAAGGTTAATCATGAAACTAACTCCAAAACATACCTTGGTTAATGGTGAAAGTATAGATGATATTCTTGTCATCCTTATATTGGATTCTTTCATCCTGTTATTTAGTTCATCAAAATTAAGTACTTCCTCATCCTCTTGAACATATGATTTAATAACTCTTATACCTGATATGTTTTCCTGAACCCTGTCTGATATGGAAGCGAAATTTTCCTGAACAATCCTGAACCTTTTCCTAATAATTTTACCTATCTTAAGCATTAAAAACACAATTACTGGTATTGGCAGAAGTGCTAATGCTGTTAACTTAAGATTTACTGATCTAACCATTGATATGGCTGCTATTGTACTAAGTCCAACCCCATTTACTAACAATGATAGTCCTGGACCAAAGGCCATTCTTACCGCATTAATATCATTAATTGCATATGCAACCAAATCCCCAGTTTTTCTACTACTAAAAAAATCAACTGAAAGCTTTTGAAAGTGTTCAAAAAGCTTTTGTCTTAAATAACATTCCATATTTCTCGCTGTACCTATTATAAAATATCTCCAAATAAATCTAGTAAAAAATGCTACAAGTGCTACCAAAAGTAATAAACCAGTATTTATAATAATCTGCTGCTTAATTATATTTTCACTGTCAAATACATCAATAATATTGCCTAATATCTTAGGTGACAGAGTTTGGATATACCCACTTAATACCAAAACAATAATTCCCATAGCATACTGTGGCCAGTATTTTTTTAAGAAATCTCTAATAATTTTGTTCTTCATCCTGTCACCAAACCTCCTCTATAATGATTTCCTTTTTTTATACCCACATGAAAATTTTACAACTGGCACTTGTATAAGTCAAAGCTAATTCTTTGCTGTTTTGTGATTTTATAACCCATTATGTCCGTTAAATTATTTTTAACGTCTCTTTCTGAATACTTACATTATTTTTTTAACTATTTATTCACCTAATAATAAACATAACCATATACTATTCTGTATAAAATTTTAGAAGGGTGAACTAAATGGATGGTAATGAAAACTATATTTTAAATAACCCCTATTATAGAATGGAGCCTACAAATTCCTATATTAGAATATTACATGCCTCACCTGATACATCTTTAGTTGATGTTTTTGCTAATGATAAGTTAATTGCAAAAAATCTCTCCTATAGAAATTTTACACCTTACCTAAACATACCCTCTGGCAACACTAACATTAGGGTTTTTTTAGCAGGAAGAAAAATGAATCCATTAATCAATACTAATATATTTATACCTGCAAAATCCATATTCACAATAGCGGTCGCTGATAAGTCCTCTCAAATAGGGCTTCTTGCTCTTTCTGAGCCTATTAAAACCGTGCCAAGTGGCAAAGCATTAATAAGATTTGCTCACCTTTCACCTGGTACTCCTAATGTAGATATTATATTACCTAATGGGAACAAACTCTTTACTAATGTAGCCTATAAGAGCTTTACAGATTATATTTCAGTTGAGGCCGGATCTTACACCTTTGACATTAGAGCAACTGCCACAACAAAGAGTGTACTTACTGTACCTAACATAAATATAAAATCAGGTAATATCTATACTATTTATGCAGTCGGTCTTTCAACAGGCAAACCATCCCTACAAGCTCTTATACCACTTGATGGTAACACCTATTTAAAATTTTAAATATAAAATAAAGGCTGTTGATTAAATCAACAGCCTTTGTAGACTAGGCAATAACTATCTTCTGAATCCTCTGTTATCGTTTTGTCTTCTTTCTGCCTTTCTTGCTCTTCTGCAATCTGGGCATCTCTGTGGTTCGTTTTCAAAACCCTTTTCTTTGTAGAAAGCTTGCTCACCTTCAGTGAACACAAATTCTTTTTGACAGTCCTTGCATACTAATGTCTTATCACCCATTCAAATACACCTCCTATTACTTGGAATTAAGGACTTAACCATTCAAAGACTCAAATTTCCAACCATAGGAGAATGTGTCTTGACCACGTTAAATCACTTCACTAATGTATATTGTATCATTCAAAGGAATAATTAGCAATAGCTTTATTAAATAAATTTATTTACCAATTGCTTAAAATGCAATTATAAGTCCGCCTTCATTTGCATAAACAGAGCTTATTCCAGCAGTTTTTACAATTACAATTTCTTTAAAGTTGTACCTTTTTAAAACTTCATTTTTAAATTCTAAAGCTTTTTCAAGGCAGTTGCAGTGTGCTATTCCTAGTGTTCTGTCCTCTAAATTAGTTCCCTCTTCACCAATTACATCAACAAATCTTCTAAAGGCTCTTTTAGACCCTATAACCTTCTCCTGTACTTTAATTGTACCTTCATCACCGGCCATAATTGGCTTTACATTTAGTATTGATGTAACCTTTGCAATAAGAGGGCTTATCCTACCAGCCTTAACCAGGTTTTCAAGAGTATCAAGCATGAAAAAAGTTTTCATCCCTTTTATATACTCATTTACCTTTTCAACAATTTGAGAATCCTCTAAACCCCATTTAGCCACTTCAGATATTTTTAATGCTATCAATGTCTCACCTACCGAAGCACTAAAGGAATCAAATACATGTATAAATTTCTTTCCAACTTCCTCCATAAACATATCCTTGGCTAAAACAGCACTTTTATAGGTGCCGCTCAATGCAGAAGATAGGGTAACAACAAACACACTTTCATCCCCAATATATGCATCCATAAATTCCTTAGGAGATGGGCAAGCGGTTTTGGGGGATTCTGGACTTGCTTTCATGTCTGCAATAAACCTGTCTATGTCAAGGTTTTCATCATCCCTATACACCTGTCCTTCTAATTGTATTGTTAATGGAGCTAGTTGAATGTTCATTTGTTCTAATAGACTTTGGGTTAAATCACAGCAACTATCTGCAACTATCTTTACGGACATATATTTTACCTCTCTTCCTAATCTGCTAACTCAAGGGCTAATTCAACCATTTGCATAAATGTTTTTTCACGTTCCTGGGAAGAAGTTACTTCTCCTGTTACTATACTATCACTAACAGTTAAAATAGATAATGCATCTACACCATATTTTGCAGCAATTGTATATAAGGCTGCTGTTTCCATTTCCACAGCTAGGACCCCGAATTTTGCCCAAAGCTTCCAGGCTTCAGGATCATCAGCATAAAAAGTATCTGCAGTTAGAACATTTCCAACCTTAACGCTTATTTTTTTACTTTGAGCTGCACCATATACCCTATTTAATAAATCAAAGCTTGCAGTCGGGGCATAATCCATACCATTAAATCTAATTCTATTAATGCTTGAATCCGTAGATGCACTCATTGCTAGTATAACATCTCTGATTTTTACATTTTCCTGCATTGAACCACATGTACCTATTCTCACTAACTTCTTTACATCGTAACTTGTAATAAGCTCATTTACATAAATTGATATTGAAGGTACTCCCATACCTGTTCCTTGCACAGAAACCTTCTTTCCTTTATAGGTTCCTGTAAATCCGTACATTCCTCTTACTTCATTATAGCATATTGCATTTTCCAAAAAGTTATCAGCTATGTATTTTGCCCTAAGCGGATCTCCAGGCAGCAATACTGTGCTAGCAATTTGGTTTTCCTTTGCTCCTATATGTATACTCATATATTTACCCCCTGTTTAGGTTTTTGTAGTTATTAATACTATAGTATATAAAAAAAAGGTTATTTACAAGCATAATATTTCAATATTTGCATTATTATAAACAACCATTTTTAAATAAAAAACACTGAGAAAGTAAAATTCAAAACTAATTCTTCATTCTCAGTGTTTTTTATTCCAATATGAAATTTCATCCTATAATGTAGTGGCATGCTGACCTGCTTCTGCTAAAACCTCAAAAAAATAGAAGCAGGCCTGGAAGCCTGCCACTACTATAAATCATTAAGTTTTGTATTAATTAATCATAGTTTTATTTGTACTATTTACCTTTATACCTTTTATAGCCTTTGTAGGACATTTTTCTGCACAAGCAT
>JARDZI010000272.1 GCA_029240935.1 Clostridiales bacterium | reverse complement strand
TTTCGTTTTTCAGAACACCCCGATCACCGAGTCTTTTGATCATAGAATATGTGGTGGATTTCTTCCACTCAAAACGGTCAAGACAAAGTCGTATAAGCTCGGTAGAGTTCACTGGTTCATACTCCCATAAAACGCACATAAAACGGTATTCGGCATCAAATAATTTAAAATTATCCATACTAAATTCTCCATTTCAAGGTCGGATATATCAGACCTTACAATTAATCTAGCGCATCCGACCTCGGTTTGTCAATGGAGAAAGTGAAAAAATGGATATTGAACCTGTTTATTGAAGTCAGCGAAGGTGGTGAACGTTACTCCAGAACTGCAGATCAGTAGATTGTCATCCATTATCGGGACATCCACATTCTTGGTGATTTTTGATCCTTTCCCCTAGACTTCCATTTTCATCATATATTTTAAACAGAGTCTATGATTATTATTTAACTTTTTTTCCATACATAGGCTATGTTCAATCCAAACATTACTGCAACTATTATTAATATCATATATTTTTCATTGAAGCTGTTTCTTAGTAGGCTGAATAAATAAAAGCTCTTTGTATATTTTCCCTTTGTTATAAACTCAAATAAATAATATGCAAATGCTATAAGATAACCTGAAGCTATGTTTCCAGTTGTATTAGATATAGTTAATCCTAAAAGTCCTAGAAACACCGCTGAAATCCATGTTCCAAATATTATACTCCAGGGCGAAAAATTCCCTTTATTATACAATGCATATATTGTTATTATTGAAATAAGCAAAAATGTTATGGCCATCATTATACACATGCGTAATATAAATATATAGATATGTGGTGTTTTTCTTGAGAATATAATTTCCTTTATATTATCCCTATTCTCTATGTCTCCTAAGGATATGAACAGAACAATACCTAGTATAGATAAATACATTTCTCCCACAACCGCCATATCTTTGAATTCAAGCATTCTAAAGCTAAATATAAAGGGTGTTAATGCTACTAATATTAGTGCAGCAAGAAAATTAATATTACATGTTATTTTGATGTTGTAATATATTATCTTTTTTAGATTTTGTAAAAACTCCAAATCCCCCACCCCTTTTATATGATAGAAGCAATGCTGTAATAAATATTATTCCGAGAGATAATACTGCATAAAATATACGGTTTGTAATTATATTCCTACTCCACAGAATATAATTATTATAGCTTCCAACTGTATTGAAGCGGATTAATATTTTACCTAAATTATAATCACCCTTTAATGGCATAAGAGAAGTCATCCATAATACAAATTGTATTGGAAGTGCTAATATTCCATTATCTAATATTAATGATATAAACATTCCAAAGGCAATTGTAAACATCAAGGTTGGAAGAATCCATATAATCGTATATTTGTAAAATGCTAGATAGTCAATTATGTATTTATTCTGTGCTGCAAAAATTGAGAATTTAATAGTTGCATGAGTAGCCAAAGCTAAATATACTAATAATGTTAATGCAACTAGTGCAATATATTTTGAAATCACATAAATACTAGACTTAATACTTCTACTATAAATTAATTCATGCATTTTGCTTCTCTTATCCCTAGTTAAAATAAATGCAGATAGGAATATAGGGAAAAAGGCAGCAGTAATTCCCATATAGTCAGCAAACAGTCTTGCATATGCATTGGTAAGCTTATCTTTATTAAGCACATCATTGAATTCTGTCAATGCCTCTTCATATGTCATGTTCCTATTTAAAACCATTTTTCTGTGCTTATCACCATAGCTTGTATTTCTACCAAGCTTTTTATCAACCTCTCTGACAATTTTTAAATATTCTTCATAGGAAACCTTTATATTAATTTCTTTATTATCAATGTCATAAAAACCTATCCTGTTTGCAGCATCCTTTAATAAACCTCTTTCATCATCATTAAGATTTACCATCTTATTTATAAAACCATTTACTTCAAAGGATCCATTATCTAAATCTCTATTTAAATTTCTAAATACCTCCTTTATTTCTTCAGTTCTATCAGTTATTATGACACTTCCATAATAATCCTGACCAGGAACAGGTTTAATTGGTCTTTGAATATCTCCTATGTCCCCATAAAACTGAGAATTATAAAACAGAATCACAACAATAAAGAAAAGGTATAATGTAATATTTTTTAATAGGTACTTTATATCCTTATTAATTAATTTTAAAAGCATTCTAGTTTACCTCCCTTATAAGCTTCATATATGCATCTTCTATGGAAGGCTGAATAGCAAATGCATTCTCAAATGGTTTCTCAGCTGATATTATTCTCAATCTAACTCTTTCTCCCTCTGAAACTGTAGAAATAATATTGTAATTCCTCTTAACTCTATTAAATTCTTCTCTGTCCACATCTGAAGTCCACACACTTCCCTTTACCTTTTCAATAAGCTCCTTCACTCTTCCTTGATATACCATCTGGCCTTCCTTTAAAATAGCCAGATTCTCACAGGTAAATTCTATATCCTCAACTATATGTGTTGAAAGTATAACTATTCTTCCTTCAGCAAAATCAGTCAACATATTTCTAAATCTTACTCTTTCTTCAGGATCAAGTCCTGCTGTAGGTTCATCAACAATCAAAACCTTAGGATTATGCAGCAGTGCCTGGGATATTCCAAGTCTTCTTTTCATTCCTCCAGATAATGCCCTTACCTTTGTCCTAAGCTGCCTCTCTAAATTAACCCTCTCAAGTAAATTAATAATCCTCTTTTTTCTTGTAATTCTATCATCATTTATACCTGATAGTATTGCAAGATAATCCAATGATTCGTATACACTCATATTAGAATACATTGAAAAATCCTGTGGCAAATATCCAATTATTGGCCTTATCTTACTCTTATCATCTATATCTATTCCATCTATCCTAACACTTCCCCCTGTTTTATGAAGAAGTGTAGTAAGAATTCTCATTAGTGTTGTTTTACCTGCTCCATTTGGACCTAATAGTCCGAACATTCCTTCAGAAATTTCCATATTAATATTATTAAGAACTTGCTTAGAACCATAGCTTTTATCTAAATTATTTATCTCAATTTTCATGCTTGAACCCCCTTTGTATATTTGTATTTTGAAGATATTCATAAAGAGTGCTTTCACTAAGAGCCACAATTCCAATAATAAGTATAGAAAACATATTTAATCCTATAGTCAATAATACAGGAAGTAAAATCAAAAGAGCTGCTATAAATAAACAAGTTCCTATCCTAAGCCTTTTAATTACCAATTTTTTATTATTTTGCTTTACCAATTCTTCTTCATGCTTTATATATTCAAGATATCTAACCTTCTGCCAAACTCCTGATATAAAATCTGTGTCCCTTTGGTCTTCTTTGTTTATGGATCTCATATGCTACCCCTCCTTTTCAAGCATTGTTTTAAGTTTCTTCCTTGCCCTGTATACTAATACCTTTATTTGTCCCAAATTTTTGCCCATTATTTTTGCTGCATCATCATAAGAGAAATCGTAGTACTCAATTAAATAAATTATTGTTTTGTAATCATCTCTAAGCTGATTAACCATATCCCTTACCAAGCTATTCTTTTCTTTTTCCAGATACCTTTCCTCAGGTGTTACTACTGATTTTTCATTATAATTTTCATATAAATAAAGATTTTTACTTTTCCTTATATAATCAATACTTTTATTTCTTATAATAGTAAACAGGTATGTTTTAAAGGAGTATGTATTTTTATATCTTTCTCGATATACATATATATCAGCAAAGCTTTCCTGTACTATGTCCTCTGCTTCATAGGGATCATGAACATATCTCTGTGCAAAGGATAGGGCCCTTGCTCTATGCTTTATTATTATTTTTTCAAAACTCTCATTATCTCCCGCCTGGAACTTTTTAATAAGAGCACTATCCTCATCATTCACTTTATCCCTCCTTTGTTTCTCTAGCTTTTATTCGTTTAATATTAAAAAAAGTTACACTTTATTTTTATGTATAAGAAATTTCTATACTAACATACTATATTTACCATTAATGAGCAAGGAAAAAAATACTTTATAATAAAAATAATTTTAAGTATGGCTCTATCACAGGTATGGTTGAAAAGATAAACAAATTTATTGTATGATAATTATTAATACGATAGAAAATTATGGTAGTTAATTAGTTATGCCTGTTGTATGATTACAGTAGAATAGTTTGGAATTGTAGTATAAAGCAAAGCAAAGATAATTTGTATGAGAGGAAGGAGTGATTATACATGAATAATGGTGTTATTGGCGGAGCAGATGGGCCAACAGCAATTTTTGTAGCATCGGGTACTAGTTCCTACGCTATGGCTACCATAATTATTGTATGTATTGCAGTGGTTGGAATAATTATTTGGAAGATTAAAAAAGGAAAAGGTAAACATTAAAGGTTATAAGCATTACCCATGGTAAGTTTATAATTAAATTATGTTCACAACATTCTTAAATTGTGAACAATTTTATTAAAGTCCGAATTACATAGGAGGATAAATGTGTGAATAAAAATACTGCATTGTTGATTATTGACGTACAGGAAGAAATGTTTTCAGACACCCTAAATCCACTTTATAAAAGTGATGAATTATTGATTAAAGTCAATTCCCTAATTGAAAAGGCCCACACTTCAAAAATACCTGTTATTTACATACAGCATACTGAAAATGATGAAGAACCTATGGGTAAGGGAAAGCAAGGATGGGAAATTCATCATCAAGTTACACCAGGGAAGGATGATATAGTCATTTTAAAATATACTCCAGATTCATTTCATAATACGAAATTACATGAGGTACTATCAGTAAGGAATGTAAATAAAATCGTTATTGCAGGATTAC
>JARDZI010000271.1 GCA_029240935.1 Clostridiales bacterium | reverse complement strand
CCATTGCTAGCTCCAACTCAGGGGGATATTGGGGAGCAGAACTTAAAGCTGCAGGCTATGACGTTGTTATAATTGAAGATAAGGCAGACGCTCCAGTTTATATAACTATTGAAGATGATAAGGTAGAAATAAAGGATGCATCAAGTCTTTGGGGAAAAATTGTTTCAGAGACTACTGATGAGCTGAAGAAGCAAATGCCTGAAAAGTCAAGAATACTTGTTATTGGACCAGGTGGAGAAAGACTTTCCAAGATGGCAGCCATCATGAATGATTATGACAGAGCGGCTGGACGTTCAGGCGTAGGAGCTGTTATGGGATCAAAGAACCTTAAAGCTATAGCAGTTAAAGGCAGCGGCAAAGCAAAGGTATTTAACGATGAAAAACTTAAAGAAGCTATTTCAGTATGCCAGAAGGCTATAAAAGAAAATGGAGTTACTGGTCAAGGGCTTCCAACTTACGGTACAGCAATACTTGTTAACATAATTAATGAAAATGGAGTACTTCCAACAAACAACTTCCAAGAGTCATATTTTGAAAAGGCTGATAGTATCAGTGGAGAAACTATGACTAATGAGCACCTGGTAAGAAAGAATCCTTGCTACAGATGTCCAATAGCTTGTGGAAGATGGATAAAAATCGAGGACATGGGAATTGAAGTTGGCGGACCAGAATATGAAACACTATGGGCCTTTGGTTCAGACTGTGGAATAGATGACATAGTATCAATCTACAAAGCTAACTACTGGTGCAACGAATATGGCATAGATACAATTTCCGTTGGCTCAACTATAGCTGCAGCTATGGAGCTTCGTGAAAAGGGATTAATTAAAGATGAAGAACTGGGGGGAACAGCATTAGAGTTTGGCAATGCACAATCCATCATTGATTGGACTATAAAAATTGGAAAGGCAGAAGGCTTGGGAGCAAAAATGGCTGAAGGTTCCTATAGACTATGCGAAGCTTATGGAGTACCTGAACTTTCAATGTCAGTTAAGAAGCTTGAAATTCCAGCTTACGACCCAAGAGGAATTCAGGGACATGGACTTCAATATGCAACCTCAAACAGAGGCGGCTGCCACGTAAGAGGCTATATGATATCTCCAGAAATACTTGGTCTTCCAGAAAAACTCGACAGATTTACTTTAGAAGGCAAAGCACAATGGGTAAAGATATTCCAAGACCTTACAGCAGTTATAGACTCTTTAGGATTATGCCTGTTCACTTCCTTCGCAATGGGACCACAACATTATACAGATGTATTCAATGCTGTATGCGGAACTGACTACACTGCAGAAACTCTATTAGTTGCAGGCGAAAGAATTTACAATATAGAAAGACAATTCAACTTAGAAGCTGGAGTAGATCCATCACAGGATACACTTCCAAAGAGACTTTTAGAAGACCCAATTCCAGAGGGACCATCAAAGGGAAGCGTGCATAGGCTGGCAGAACTTCTTCCAGAATACTATGTTCTAAGAGGC
Source organism: Clostridiales bacterium (assembly GCA_029240935.1). Taxonomy (GTDB): domain Bacteria; phylum Bacillota; class Clostridia; order Clostridiales; family Caloramatoraceae; genus JARDZI01. The sequence continues at coordinate 3,370 of JARDZI010000271.1, read as the reverse complement.
TGGAACGAAGGTGGAATTCCAACTGATGAGAGACTTGCAAAGTTAGGACTGTAATCAGAAAAAATTTAGCTGCATAAAGCTTAATGAGTGACACTGGGACGTTTCCCTACTTACATGTGACTAGCGAAAGGGACAGGTGTCACTTCTCTATAATTAAAATTAAGCATTTTGTTTCTTTGACTTTTTATATTGGAAAAACTTATGATAAAATTAAAGTAATTACTGGAGGTGATAGGGTGAAAATTACAGTAAAGTTGTTTGCAACCTTTAGAATGGGAAGACAAAAGATTATGGATATGGAGCTTCCTGAGGGCGCAGTGACTAAAAATATAATTGATGAATTGGGGATAGACATGTCCGAAGTGGCTATTCTATTGATAAATGGCAGAGATGGGCAGATGGACAGAGAGCTTGTCACTGGAGATGTAGTAGCACTATTCCCACCGGTGGGAGGAGGCTAAAAAATGGAAGCAAGATACACAAGAAATGTTGCAACGCTTTCAATAGAAGAAAACGAAGGGCTGAAGAACTGCACAGTTTGCGTGGTTGGCTGTGGAGGCTTAGGCGGATATATTATAGAAATGCTTGGAAGACTAGGAGTTGGGCACATCACAGCCATAGATGGAGACGGCTTTGAAGAATCGAATTTGAACAGGCAGATTTTATCTGACATAGAGTCTCTGGGGATCAATAAGGCTCTTAGAGCAAAGGAAAGAATGGGTAAAGTTAACCCATTAATTGAAATAAAAGCTGTAACTGAAAGATTTACAAGCTTAAATGGAAGAGAAATACTTGAGGGAGCTCAAGTAGTAGTGGATGCCCTGGATAGCATAGAAACTAGACTTATGTTGGAAAATCTCTGTGAGGAACTTAATATTCCACTAGTTCATGGAGCTATTGGAGGTTGGTATGGACAAGTTACTACCGTCCTCCCAGGAGATAGAACCTTAAGTCGTTTTTATGGGGGAAGAGTTTCTCAAGGCATTGAGAAAAAGCTTGGCAATCCATCCTTTACTCCAGCTTTGGTGGCATCCATAGAAGTGAGTGAAGTGGTAAAACTTTTAATTAAGAGGGGAGAACTGCTCAGCAGAAAAATGCTAGTTATTGATCTTTTGGAGCAGGAGTATGAAGTTATTGAATTAATATAAAGCAAAGTCACCCAAAGCATGAGTGTTAACTTGTACGAATTAAATTTCTTACATAAATTACGATAAAAATCAAATAAATGTAAAAAATAGGTATAAGAGTTGATAAATCATTGAATCCACAAGGCTTTATGATATAATTTACATTATAGAAAAAAACCATGTAAATAATTGTATTATTGCGACCAAGGAGGCGGAAATATGGCACTTTTCCGAAGCCGGGCTGCGGCCGAGGCATAAGCCAAATCGGATCCATTCTACTTGGAAGGCGCAGTAAAGGAGTATTAGATCAAGGATTGGGGCGATAACATGCTATCCTAGTATGTACATCAGCAACATACCCGACAAACGTTCAGGTTAAAAATAAGGGGTGGGCTGTCTGTAGATCCTTAGGTATAACTGCTTTCTGACAGGGGTTCGACACCCCTCGCCTCCACCAACAACCAATATAACTATATAAAAAAATCATACTAGCCAACTTCCCATTATCCATATAATTAGATCATATAAAAGTAGGTATTTTTATTTGGAAAGTGTCCTCATTTACTACAATGACGACACTTTTTTATTTCCAGGGTTATACAATAGTGCTAGAGTTTATTTAAGGTAAAGAAGCATCTTTAAGACACAATTGTAAAATATTCTTCATCAGAAAATATTCTTAGAATGTCATCAAAACTCAAAAATAGAGCTCCTTTTGTAGACGGTTGACATTGATTGCAGCTTGTATAATGCGGAATGATACAAATAGCACTTAGTGAATTAGAAAGAAAAGAGGTAATAGCAAAATGGTATTAACAGTTTTATTAATCATAATTTATTTAGCATTTATCAGTCTGGGACTGCCAGATTCATTGCTTGGCTCAGCGTGGCCATCCATATATCCGAGTATGGGTGTACCAATCTCTTATGCCGGTATTGTTTCCATGATTATAGCCGGAGGAACTATCGTATCAAGTTTATTTAGCGATAAGCTTATTCGAAAATTTGGAACCGGTTTAGTTACCGCCATTAGTGTATTGATGACAGCAGGAGCGTTATTGGGATTTTCGGTAAGTAATGAGTTTTATATGCTCTTCCTGTTTGCCATTCCATTAGGACTTGGGGCGGGTTCAGTAGATGCTGCTCTTAATAATTTTATAGCACTTAATTATAAAGCAAAACATATGAGCTGGCTTCATTGTTTTTGGGGTGTTGGAGCTATGACCGGCCCAATTATCATGTCCTATTTTTTGGAACGAGGATATATCTTTCAATTAGGTTATCGTGCTGTAGCAATTATTCAGTTTGCCCTAGTTGTAATATTAATTGTTACCTTGCCAGTTTGGAAAAAAACAGCATCGCTAAATAAGGTTCATCATGACAGAGAAAAATGCAGTGAAATAGGACAAGAGCATAAGGTCATAAGTAAAAAAGAACTTTTGAAGTTGCCGGGAGCAAAGCAAGCATTGATAGCATTCTTCTGCTACTGTTCCATTGAAGCAACAACAGGTTTATGGGGAAGCAGTTTTGCGGCTATGGTTCATGAAACTCCGGCAGAAACAGCGGCTAAATGGGCATCTTTTTTCTATTTTGGTATTACCTTTGGAAGATTTTTATCAGGATTTGTTACACTTAAACTGAATAACAGACAAATGATTCATTTGGGAGAAGTTTTAATTGCAGCCGGCATAATTATGATTATGCTACCGTTTGGACAAGTTACTTCATTAATTGGCTTCGTAATGACAGGAATAGGCTGTGCCCCAATTTATCCAAGTTTGTTACATGAAACTCCAGTAAACTTTGGGGCAGAATATTCACAATCAATTATGGGTGTACAAATGGCTTGTGCATATGTGGGAAGTACATTTATGCCTCCACTTTTTGGGATTTTAGCATCATATATAGGATATTCACTTATGCCTTTCTATACTGGCGGTATATTTCTTCTTATGTTTATAATGGTAGAAATGTTGAATAAACGTGTAGATGCTAAGAATAGATTAAAGTCATAGACGTAAAGTTCATTTGAAATATTCTTATATTCTTCATCAACAAGGTTTCTAGAATGTCATCAATTTTATAAATTGCACACAACCCATGTTAAGATAAATGATGATATAAAAACTATTAACCAACTTCCCATTATCCATATAATTGGGCCCTATAAAAGTGTATATTTATATTTGAAAAGTGTCGTCAATGTATTTAAATGACGATACTTTTGTTTCCATAGTTACACA
>JARDZI010000270.1 GCA_029240935.1 Clostridiales bacterium | reverse complement strand
TTACCCTTATAAAACTTTTCAGTAACCCTGTTTAAATCATTTTTATCAATTCCTATTCCAGTATCCTCTACGGATATTTTTGCATAATAAGTATCTCTTGTTAAAGTTATTTTTATTGAGCCACCTTCTTGAGTAAACTTGAAGGAGTTGTCAAGAAGGTTTATTAATACCTGTTTAAGTCTATTTTCATCACATTTAATTAATGGAATATCCTTATCAGTTTCAATGAAAAAGTTTATATTTTGCCTTGAAGCTCTAGGGTCAAGATGCCGCTTTATATAATTAAGCAGCCTCACTAAATCAACTTCACTTTTGCTTAATGTGATTTGGCCAGATTCAAATTTAGAAAAATCAAGTAGTTCCTCTACAAGGGAGGTAAGCCTGTCACTTTCCCTTTCGATTATTTCAAGACCATCAAGCATTTCAGCTTTATCCTCTAAGCTTCCTGTACGAAGTGTTACAGCCCATCCTTTAATCGATGTAAGAGGGGTTCTGATTTCATGTGATATGGAAGAAACAAAATCATTTTTAAGCTCTTCATTTCTAGTTATTTCCCCAGCCATAAAGTTCAAAGTATCTGCAAGTTTTCCTATTTCATCATTCAATGGAACCTTGGCTCTTGTACTAAACTCTCCTTTAGCCATTTTTGAAGCAGCAGCAGTTATATTCATTATTGGTTTTGTAATTGTACTAGATAGAAAAATACTTACAATTACAACAATTACAAGTATTATCAATCCAGCAAGTATGACAACACATGTTATTTCTATTATAGTAGAATTTACATATTTTAATGTTGAAACATATCGTACTACTCCAATAACCTCTCCATTGGACAATAGAGGGTAAGACACAGCCATAATTGATTCATCTGTGTCCTCAGAATATCCGGTTAGACTTCCTGGAGATCCTCTAAGTGACTTTTCGATATCTGAGGTTTCAAGTTTTTCTCCTTTAACTAAAAAAGAAGAATCCTCAATTACTATTCCAGATTTATCTACTATTTGTACTTGTGCAGTTGTATTTTGAGAAAAGATTTGGAGCAATTCCAGTGAATCAGCATATAAATCCTTATCATATAAATATTGATTATAAAAGTTGCTTGAAATAATTCCTTGTTTATTTAGAAGCTGGCTAATATTGTCATAATAGTAGCGGCTAATAGCAGATATAAGGAAGGACTCTAAAAAGACTATAGTTAGCAATATAACGATAAGATAATTTATAATTAGCCTTTTTTTAATACCCTGCAAATTATTTCACCCCTTGAAAACGGTATCCATGACCCCAAACAGTGTGAATAAAGCTTGGATTTGATGGATCCTTTTCAATTTTTTCTCTTAATCTTCTTACATGTACATCTATGGTTTTATAATCTCCCATAAAATCATCACCCCATGCCTTATTCAATAGCTCATCACGACTCAATGCCTTGTTAGGGTTCTCCATAAATACCTTAAGCAGTGCATATTCTCGAGGAGTAACTTCAACTTCCTTCTCACCTATAAAGAAGCTTTGAGCCTTTAAATCAATTTTCAAATTATCATTTATTATATAGTCAATTTCTTCTGTTTTTTGATGACCATGTGAGCGCCTAAGGAGGGCACGAATTCTAGCTACTAGTTCAAGGGGGTTAAAGGGCTTAACAATGTAATCATCAGCTCCAAGCTCTAAACCCATTATCTTATCCATATCCTGATTTTTTGCAGTCAGCATTACTATATAAACACCAGGGTAGATATCTCTAACCCTTGTGCATACTTCAAAACCATTTATACCTGGAAGCATTATATCCAAAATAACAACCTCAGGAGCAATAAGCTTAATATTATTTATGGCATCTTCACCTGTAGGGGCTTCAAATACTCTAAAGCCATTTCTTTTCAAATTTATAGCTATGAATTTTCTAATTGAATCATCATCTTCAACCACCAGGACTTTTGTATCATTATTTTCCATTATATTATCACCTCATATTGCTTTAAAATACTACATTAATATAATTCCACATACTCTATTATAATCCTTTTTTTATCTAAATAAGAGATTTATCTTATTTGATATCAATAATCTCTTCTCATATTGAAAACCTTTTTAACATAGAATATTAATGACATTTGTTAAGGAGTGATGTTGTGAAGTCACAAATAAAAAAGATAATTATAGTTGCCCTAATTGCAGTTTTGGTAGTTATATTTGATTATACCTATATTCATGTTTTTGTAAACCACAGGTATACAATTGGGAATAGAGTAATAATAATTGATGCTGGCCATGGTGGAATTGATGGAGGAGCTATAGGTAAAAATGGAACTATAGAAAAGAATATAAACCTGGATATTTCAAAAAAGCTTAAAGGTTATATAGAATCAGGGGGAGATACATGTATTATGATAAGGGAAATAGACGAGGGACTTTATGGCCAATATGGCACTATAAGAAATAAAAAAAATGAGGATTTAAAAAATAGAAAGGATATAATAAAACAATATAAGGCAGATTTGTTTATTAGCGTTCATTTAAACAGCTTTCCCCAGTCTAAGTACTATGGTGCTCAGGTATTTTACCCAAAGGATAATGAGGATAGTAAAATTCTAGCAAAAAAGGTACAGGAGGAGCTTATAGGTATATTAAACAGAGGAAATAAAAGAGTTGAAAAAACAAGTGATAGTTATTATCTATTAAAGGATAACCCTGTTCCCTCAATACTAATAGAATGCGGCTTTTTATCAAATTCAGAGGAGGAAAGACTCCTAAAGGACAGTGAATACCAAAACAAAATAGCATGGGCAGCCTATAAGGGTATAATAAGATTCTTTACAGAACCTAAGTGATATATTTTAAGGTAAGAGACCGAGCCAGGTGGTTCGGTTTTTTTGATGAAATAGGAAGGATGGATCAAGGAAATATGGGTATGTTAGTTTGTAGAGGTATTAAAGCCATATGTGTAGTGCTATTTTGAATAGCAAATGGTAAAATTCAATTAAGGAGAGTGATAAAATGGGTAGGATAATAGGATGTTTTGTAATGCCACATCCACCTATTATAATTCCTGAGGTGGGTAAGGGTGAGGAGGAGAAGGCTAGGGCTACTGTTGAGGGATGCAGCCAGGTAGCTGAGGAAATAAAAAGTTTAAAGCCAGAAGTAATCATAATAATAACTCCACATGGACCTTTATTTAGAGATGCAATTGCCATAACAGATAATGAATTAATACAGGGTAATATGGGAAGGCTTGGTGCTCCTGAAATTAAATTTAGTATTGAAATAGAACAGAAATTAAGCAGAGCTATAATGAAGAGCTCCAGGAATGCTGGAATTATGACTGTACCAATAACTCAAAACTCTTTAAGAGAATATAATATAACAAATGAATTGGATCATGGTGCTATGGTACCTCTTTATTTTATAAACAATGAATATAAGAATTATAAGCTTCTACATATAACATATGGAATGCTTCCTAAAATTGATTTATACAGGTTTGGCATGATTATAAAAAGTGAAGTTAAAGTAATTGATCAAAATGCTGTAATTATAGCAAGTGGGGATTTATCGCATAAATTAAGTGATGATGGTCCATATGAATATAATCCAATGGGAAAGATATTTGATAATGAAATTATAAGTCTGTTGACAGAGGGGGATGTAGAGAAAATATTCAATATAGATAGAAAAGTGATTGAGGCTGCAGGAGAATGTGGACTTAGGTCATTCTATATAATGCTAGGGGCAATGGATGGCCTTGAGGTAAATGGGAGGCTCTTATCCTATGAGGGGCCTTTTGGAGTTGGGTATGGGGTTATTAGCTTTGATAGTGTGAAAGCTCAAAACAGAAATTTTCTCAATAGATTGGTTGAAGCTAGGGATAGTGAGAGGAGTATGAGAAGGCAGAAGGAGGATCCATTAGTAAAATTGGCTAGAGAGAGCCTAGAACACTATGTTAAAAAGGGAGAGTATATAAAAGCACCAAGCTATATAGCAGAAGGTATATTAAATCAAAGTAGAGGAGCCTTCGTATCTTTAAAGGTAGATGGGGAACTGAGAGGATGCATAGGCACAATCTTTCCTGCAACAGAAAATTTGGCAATGGAGATTATAAGAAACGCAGTGGAAGCTGGAGAAAAGGATTTAAGGTTCCCCCCTGTAGATGAGGAAGAGCTTATGGATATTGAATACTCTGTAGATGTATTAATGCCACCAGAGCATGCTATAAGGGATGAACTGGACCCTAAAAGGTTTGGGGTAATTGTAAGGAGGGGTTCAAGAGCAGGACTGCTTCTTCCTGATTTAGAGGGAGTTGATAGTGTTGAGGAACAGCTTGAAATAGCATTAAAGAAAGCGGGAATAGCTGCAAATGAGGATTATTCAATTGAAAAATTTGAAGTTATAAGGCACAGGTGATTATATGGAGCAGAAAGCCATGTTTTATAGTAAATTAGACAATGGGTTTATTGCTTGTGAATTATGTCCACATGGATGCCATATAACTGAGGGGAAAGTTGGAATATGTGGAACAAGAAAGGTTAGTAGAGGAGAACTTAAAGCAATTAATTATGGAGAAGTAAGCTCTCTAGCCATGGACCCAATTGAAAAGAAACCACTATATCATTACAAACCAGGAAGTCGAATTCTATCAGTTGGAAGCTATGGATGTAACTTTAGATGTGGGTTCTGCCAGAATCATCAGATTTCCATAGAAAAACCAATGTCTGAATTTGTTCAACCAGAAGAGCTGATAGGCATAGGAATAAAAGAAAAGGATAAAGGAAATATTGGGATTGCATTTACATACAATGAGCCTTCTATTTGGTATGAATATGTTTATGATGTTGCAAAGCTGGCAAAGGAA
>JARDZI010000269.1 GCA_029240935.1 Clostridiales bacterium | reverse complement strand
GATGTTGATGTCCATGAACCAAATACTTTGGAGGATACTTGTCCAAGATCTTATAAAATGCCTCAAAGCCTTGATGACATAAATCAGTTCCATCTCCAAGTCCCTTTGCTGGTGAATGAGTTACTAATATATCTATCCCTTTATTCCACCAAAGTTTTGGTTGAAGTTTTAGAATTCTTCTTCCCATCTCTTTCTCAGTATATTGAAAATGACCAATATTGTACCTTTTACTACCGCCAAGTCCTGCAATTCTTATCCCTTTATAAGTTATTATTTTATCATCGATAGATTCGCAGCCTTCAGGCGGATTATCTATGTAACGTCCATTATGATTTCCAGGCACATAAAATAATGGCGCTTTGATCATTGTAACAAGAAAAGATAAATATTCAGCTTTTAAATCTCCACATGATATCATGAGGTCGATATCAACAAATTTTTCTGGTTGAAAATAATCCCATATATATGGTGATTCAATATCCGAAATAAACATAATTTTCACTATAAATACCGCCTTTTTACTTAGTTAGCCACAAATTTATCTAAATTTATAATATGAGTTTTTTCATGTTTTATTATGTCAATTAGTGTTTTATAGGTTATAGGTTCAGTATCTGCTTCACTTCTAATTACCCTACCCTGTATATTTAATAGCATAGCTAATTTTTTCTTCTCAAAATCAAGTAAATATTTTACTAACTCTCTTTATTTGCCTCGCTTTTCTTATGCATATAATTATTATAAAATAAAATCTAATAACATGATATATATTATTACACTTTTTTTGACAATTTAATTGTTTTTTTGTGTTTTTGCAATAGAAAAACATGTATTAGTCTTATACATGTTTTTCTAATAATTTATTTGATTAATAATAAAATCTTACAAATTTTATTGAATATATATCGCATAATAAATCGTCATCTGTATCTATTTCTCGTATGATTACATAACTTATTCCAACTTGTGTCAAAGTTCCTTCTCTATCAACAAGCATATTTGTACCTATAAGAAATTCAATTTTAACTCTTGCACCTATTTTTGTTCTTAAGTAACCTTGTGTATAATTTATGTTTGTTTCTACTGATGTACTATCTTCAGCTGCCATGTCTAAAGGTGATAATCCAGCTTGCCCCGGTGTTGTCTGTTGATATCCCATCTGTTGCATTGGTTGTGTCTGAAATTGAGGTTGCTGCATTGGTTGTTGCGATAAAGGCATTTGCATAGTACTCTGATATCCGCCTTGCATCATTGGTTGTTGCATCATAGGCTGCATGTAAGGCATATTTGCAGTTTGATTCTGTCTGTTGATACATTCTGAACAATAATCAGGAATCATGAATTAACCTCCCTAAAAGTTATAATTGTCTATATTAAAAACATCAATAAAATTAGTACTTATTAATAGTTTAGCAAGTACAAAATAGTCAATTATACTAAGTACTAAACTTTACCTCAAAATTACAGTGTATACTATCAGATTATTCAATTTTAAATAAAGGGTTACATAAATATTGTAAATTTCCCAAATCGTATCTAAAAGAAAAAGCTTGAGTTAACCACTCAAGCTTTTCAAAAGTATTATTTATAACTACTCTCCTGCAATTGAAATACTGCTTATTACCAAAGAAGGACTTCCAAAATATCCACTACTGTTATTTAATGTGAATTTAAAATCATTACCAATTAACTCAATAAGTTCAAGCATCTTCAAAAAATTACCTGCTATTGTTATCTGTTCTACTGGATTAGTAATTTCTCCGGCTTTTATAATGAATCCTTTTGCTGCCAATGAGAAATCCCCAGTTACTGGATCTGCACCTGAATGCATACCTGCTAAATCTGTTATTAATAATCCTTCCCCAACAATTCTCACAATCTCATCAAAACTTTTTTCACCATTTTCAAAATAAAAATTGCTCGGGGAAATGCTTATAGTTGATCCGTAGGAAGCTTTTGATGCATTGCCAGTACTCTTTATACCATCTTTAGCTGCAGTCTTTAAATTATGCAGATAGGTTAAAAGCCTTCCATCTTTTACAATATGCTTTTTACTAGTAGCAACACCTTCGGCGTCAAAAGGTGCTGAGGCAAGACCATTATAAATGTGAGGATTATCAATTATATTTATACTTGCTGCGGCAACTTTTTCACCTAACTTATTCTTTAGAAGAGATAACCCCTTTTGAACATTTTCAGCACTAAAAGCTCCGCTAAAAGTCATTAATAAAGCTGCAGCTACTTCATTTTTTAGTACAACTCTATAGCTTCCTGATTTTACTGGAGCTGCTCCTATGCAGGCTAAGGCTTCTTTAACAGCTTCTTCTGCAATTGTTTTAGCATCTATTTTATAAAAATTTTTATCTACCCTATATGAAATGCCATCATACTTTCTACCTTCATCAGTTACTACTGGTGATACTGCTCCAAATATATAATTTGTTTTATGTAATACATCAATACCCTTTGAATTCATTATTCCATATTCATGCTCTTCTGTGTTAACAGCACAATATCCAATATTAGTTACCTTGTCACTTTTTTCCTTAGCTTCTTTTTCTAAAGATAAAGCTAAATTTATTTTTTCATCAGTACTAATCAAGGATAATTCAGTATTAAAAGTATTAAACTCAATATAGTTTTCTTTTATACCATATATGTATTCTTCATATTCACTTTCAATAATTATAGCGCTTTCTTTAGCGCTTTCTATTAGCATATCTACTGAAATATCATCAAGTGTTTCTGTGTAGGAATATCCCATTTTTCCATTAAATATACCTCTAAAGCTTACACCTAATGTATTACATACACTATATTTATCAACTTCCTGGTTATAAACCTGTATATTTAATTTATCACTTTTACTATAATAAATTTCATACTCTTTGAAGCCTTCCTTTTCTGCCTTAATAAAAACTTTATCTTTAAAGACTTTTATATCCATATCTATAATCTCCTTATCTTCCACCTACAGTTATCTGTGAAACTCTAATAAGCGGTTGTCCTACATTTGTTGGTATACTACCACTGGAAGATCCGCACATTCCCTGTCCCTGTTCCATATTCATTCCAACCATATCTATATTCATAAGTATTTCTGAACCTTTACCTATAAGGCTTGCCCCTCTCACTGGCTCACTGATTATTCCGTTTTTTACCAAATATCCCTCTGCTACAGCAAAATTGAATTCACCAGTTACAGGATTTACAGATCCCCCACCCATTTTTTTTGCATATAATCCTTCACTTATTGAGGCTATAATAGCTTCATCTTTATCTTTTCCAGCTGCAATATATGTATTAGTCATCCTGGAGGTTGGCGCATATTTATAAGACTCTCTTCTTGAACTTCCTGTTACTTCCATACCCATTCTTCTTCCATTTAACTTATCTATCATATATCCTTTTAATATTCCATTCTCAATAAGAATATTTCTTCTTGTAGGTGTACCTTCATCATCAATATTTAATGATCCCCACAAGTTTGGCATAGTACCATCATCAATAGCTGTGACTTTTTCAGAAGCAATCTTTTGACCAAGTTTTCCAGCAAAAACAGAATTTCCTTTTGCAACGGATGTCGCTTCAAGTGAATGTCCACAAGCCTCATGAAAAATAACACCTCCAAAGCCGTTTTCTATAGCAACAGTCATTTTACCAGCAGGACAATTCTTCGCGTGAAGCATAGTTGTTGCTGTTTTACTTGCCTCAATTCCATAATATTCAGGATCTATATAGTTAAACATATCAAAACCCATAAATCTTCCTGGGCTTTCTACTCCTGTTTGGTTCTCTACCCCATCACTAGCAATAGACCTAATAAACATTCTTGTCCTTATTCTCCTATCTTCAGTATAAAGCCCCTCTGAATTTGCAATGAGAATATTTTGATCTATATCTTTATAGGATAAAACAACTTGTGCAATTTCATTGCTAAAACCTTTTGCTGCTTTATGTGCCTTGCGCATAATATCAACTTTTTTTACATTTGATACATCCTTTGGAAGATATAAAATCGGATGGAAGTTAGTATGAATCTTCTCAACCAAATTTATATTCACATCAATACTTCCCCTTATGTCACCTAAGGCGCATGCTGCCTTATAGGCCGTTTCTTTTAAAGCTTCTACACTCTTTTCATTGGTATATGCATAAACACTTTTAAAGCCTTTAAATATCCTAATACCAACTCCAAAATTTCTTCCACTTAAAGCATTTTCAACACTTCCATCTGTCATATTTATAGAATTACTATGTGTATCCTCAACATAAATTTCTGCAAAATCACCACCACTAATTAAAGCTACACTAATAACCTCATTCAATATTTTTTTTGATATCATAAATTTCACCTCGCTGAACAACTTTTTGTAACTAATTATATCATACTCTTTTTGATTTTTAATACTACTTATCTTATTTTATTATCAAGTTTTCACCAATATTCTTAACCTGCATAATATAAATATGTATGTAGACTATTTGTTGTATCTAAACTTTTAAGTAATTTCATCTCAGTTTATATGCAAGGAATTAAAATTATTAAACATTTTATTTAAATCATCAAGGAGGCTCATCTAAATGGATTTTTTCATCAAATATGATGCTATTTACCTCGGAATATTTGCCAGTCTTGCTGCTGGATTAGCAACTGGAGTTGGATCTCTTCCAATTTTTTTTACTAGAAATATTACAAAAAAACTCTTAGATGCACTACTAGGTGCAGCCGCCGGTGTCATGCTTGCAGCTACTTCCTTTAGCCTTATTGTCCCAGCTATTGAAAAAGGCGGTGGTGGTGTTAAAGGTGCTGCAATTACAGTAGTGGGTATTCTATGTGGTGGACTCTTCATTGATTTAATTGATAAATTTTTTCCTGATAGTAATCTCTTA
>JARDZI010000268.1 GCA_029240935.1 Clostridiales bacterium | reverse complement strand
GGTGCCAGCCACATCAGATATCAGATATTAGATTTCTAGAAATCTAATATCTGATATCTGATGTGGCTGGCACCTTTGGGGCACCATAGAGAGGTGAAATTATGATATTTGATACACATGCCCACTATGATGATAAGGCATTTGATGAGGACAGAAATGATGTACTTAAAAAGGTTCAAGCAGCTGGAGTAGCTAGGATTCTTAATTGTGGAGCAAGTATTCAGGGCTGTATAAAAACCCTGGAGCTTGTGAAAAAGTATGACTTCATATATGGAGCCATTGGGGTTCACCCAGAGGATGCCAGGGAGGTTTCAGCTAATATAAATAAAATAGGAGATATGCTAAATAATAATAAAATCCAAGCAGTAGGAGAGATTGGACTTGATTATTATTATGAGGGCTATGATAGAGAGCTGCAGATAAGTGCCTTCAGGGAACAGATGGACATGGCAAGGCAGCTTAACCTGCCAGTAGTAATACATGACAGGGATGCCCATGAGGATACCTTGAAGATAATAAAGGAATTTAAAGGAGTCAGAGGAGTTCTACACTGCTATTCAGGAAGCCTTGAATTTTCAAGAGAAGTACTAAAGCTGGATTATTATCTTGGCTTCACAGGAGTTGTAACCTTTAAAAATGCAAAAAAAGCAGTTGAGGTTGCCAGGGAGATCCCAATTGAAAGAATGTTAATTGAAACAGATTGTCCATATATGGCTCCTACACCTCACAGAGGAGAGAGGAATGATTCCTCATACCTTGTACATATAATAGATAGAATAGCAGAAATAAGAGGTGTAGAGAAGGAATACATCACCAAGACAACCTATGAAAATGGAAGCAAGCTATTTGGAATTGAGATTTAGATAAGGTAAGATAATTATGCACCATAAAAGGGCATTATGTAATGTAGCATAGTGCAGTGGCAGGCTTCCACGCCTGCCACTCACTGTCATCAAACTAAACGGCTAATACATGTAAATACTCAAAGGTCGTTATAGTTTTGACTGGAGAACTGTCATCCTGAACCTAGTGAAGGATCTTATTTGGGAATTTAAGATCCTTCACTAGGTTCAGGATGACAGTTCAAAAAAGCCCTCAAACCCTTGCAGTTTCTATGCTGAGCGATGTTGGCAGTTATTCTGAGGTTTGGGAAGTATAGGCCAGATTTAATGACTTAATCCAAAAAAACCGGACCAGAGAGCAAAATATTGAATTCAAAAAACACTTCACATAGTATATAATAGAAATATCGGTTTTCTCCTAAAAGCTGGAAAAATGTATAAAAGGGCTGACAATTGGTAATAATGGATTCATATATATTATTTTTAAATTTATGAATTATATGCCTATAATGGCATTGCTGCCCATTGGGGTAGCTTGGTTTTTGAAACCAGCATTACCGTTTGGGAATTCTAGAATTCGTCTAGATCACCCAATTTAGGAGGGAGAAAATGAGGAGATTTACTATTATTTTAAATCAAATGTGGAAAGCATTTTTACCTGAAAGCCCAAGGGTAATCATTGCCGTTGTATTGGCTACAGCAGTACTACTTATTTCCGCATCAAGATTTAGTAAAGACATTATGATTGTTGATAATGGGGAAACAATCGAAGTTTCAACTTATAGAGCAAAGGTTGGAGACGCCCTTAAAGGTGCCAATATTAAAGTAGGGCGTGATGACAAAGTATTACCTGCCATTGAAAGTGTTGTAACAGAAAAAATGACCATCACAGTAAAAAGGGCAGTACCCATAAGGGTCGCAGTTGATGGTAAGGAGCTTGAGCTCAACTCTGCAGAGGAAGTAGTTTCCGATATGCTTAAGGCAGAGGGGATTGAACTTAATGAAAAGGATAAAATATCCCCGGAACTGACCACAAGCATAACCAAGGATCTTAATATTAAGATCACAAGAGTTGAGGAAAAACTTATAACATCCCCTGAAAAAGTCCCATATAGAACCATTTCTAGGCAGGATAACAGTTTAGCAAAAGGTTCTACAAAGGTTATTAGTGATGGAGCAGATGGTGAAAAGGAAGTTACAACTAAGGTAACCTATGAGGATGGCAAGGAAGTCTTAAGAGAAAGAGTTGGTGAAGTAATAAAAAAGGCTGCAGTAAATAAAGTTGTTGCTGTAGGTACATTAGGCTGGTTCACACCTTCAAGAAGTGGATCCAAGATATTTTACACCAACAAGCTAAGAATGAAGGGAACCTCATACACATCCAATTTCCATTGCACAGGTAAAAATCCTGGAGATAAGGGATTTGGAATAACTGCAACTGGAGCCAAGGCAAAAAGAGTTGTAAATGGATACAGTACTGTTGCAGTAGACCCAAAGGTTATCCCACTAGGGACCAAGCTCTATATTGAGGGCTATGGGCTTGCAATTGCAGAGGATGTAGGAGGAGGAGTAAACGGTAAAATAATTGACCTTTACTTCGAACCCGGAACTAGTGAGTTTAGAAATTGGTATGCTCATTATGTAAATGTATATGTCTTAAAATAAGACATGAATAGGGTGGTAGCTTACCACCCTATTTTCATGTCCTAGGTTCCTGTGACCTTGGGACCTTGGGACCTTGTAGGGGCGAACAGTGTTCGCCCGCAACCCACCTGCAATTCAAGCTATCCCTTGATCGATGGTGCATAACAGCGGGCGAACACTGTTCGCCCCTACAGAATAAGTTTTGATTTTTACATATAACATATATAAATATATGGTTATAATATAAACGAGGTGGTTTTGTGATAAAAGAAATAATCGTAGTAGAGGGTAAAGACGACATCATAGCCGTTAAAAGGGCAGTGGATGCAGAGCTCATTGCAACCTCTGGCCTTGGACTAAATGATAGGATTATGGAGAGAATAAAAAGTGCAGCACAAAGACGAGGTATAATTGTATTTACTGACCCGGATTATCCAGGAGAAAAAATAAGGAAAATGATACAATCAGAGGTGCCAAATTGTAAGCATGCATTCCTGCCCAGGGAGCTTGCCACAAAGGATGGAGACGTGGGAATTGAAAATGCAACACCAGAGAGTATAAGGGAAGCCTTGTTAAAGGTTAAAACAGAGGTGGATTCAAATAGATTTGAATTTAATATAAATGACTTAGTGAAATACAATTTAACAGGAACTAATATGTCTGTAAAAAGACGAGACTTCATGGGCAGAGAGCTTGGAATAGGTTATGGAAACACAAAGCAGTTTTTAAACAGACTAAACAGATATGGAATATTAAGAGAAGAGTTTAATGTGGCTGCTGAAAAAATGAATGGAGTGATAAAGTAATGCTTGTTGAAAAAACAAAGGAAATTATAGGCCATTTCAACTTCAAGTTTAATAAGAGCTTTGGACAGAACTTCCTTATAAATGAAGAGGTCTTGGAAGAAACAGTGGAAAACATGAACCTAAACCAGAATAACTGTGTAATTGAAATTGGAGCGGGCATAGGCACCCTGACTCAGGAGATGGCTAAAAACTGTAAAAGGGTTGTGGCAATAGAGATAGATGACAAATTGATTCCTGTCCTTGAGGAAACCCTAGGTGACTATAGCAATGTTAAGATAATACATAAGGATGTTCTTAAGGTTGACTTTAAGAATTTAATTGAGGAAGAGGGACTAGAGAATGTAAAAATATCTGCAAATCTTCCCTATTATCTAACCACCCCAATTATAACAAAGATATTTAATGAAAAACCTGGAATAGAGAGCTTGACCCTAATGATACAAAAGGAAGTAGGAGAAAGAATAATGGCAGCCCCAAATACTGATGGATATGGTGTAATTTCCACACTTGTACAGTATTATGCTGAGGTTGAAATGGTATGCAGTGTACCCCCCTCCTCCTTCATTCCACAGCCAAGGGTTGACTCGGTTGTAATTAACATAACCATAAGAAAAGAACCTAAGGTTAAAGTACTGGATGAGGCATTGTTCTTTAGAATAATAAAAACCTCCTTCAGTATGAGAAGAAAAACCCTCTGGAACGTCTTAAAGCAAACAGGACTTAAGGAGGATAAGCTAACTGAAGCCTTTGAGATATCGGGTATTGACCCAAAAAGAAGGGGAGAAACCCTATCCCTAGAGGAATTCGGAAGGCTGTCCGACGAAGTGAAAAAGAGAAGCTAAAGGTAATATCTAGTGCAGTTATCACCCTACCTTCTATACTTACCCCGTAGGGGCGAACAGTGTTCGCCCGCCAACCCACGCCCTAAAGCAAAGACCAATTAAAATTATAGACCCATTCGGGCGAACACTGTTCGCCCCTACATATTATACTATAGGCTATTTACATATTGAAAAATGTAAATAGCCTATAGCATTTTTTAAATTTTTGTTCACTTTCTAAAACCTCCTACATATAATGTAATGATATATTTTGAGTGGAGGTAGGAATGTGGCTGTAAAGAAGAGTTATAATAGGTATTTTATTATATTTCAGGAAGAGGATAAGGGATATGGCATAGCAATCGACAAGCAGCCCACAGGCTATACAAAAATTGAGAACCGTAGCGGTAAATGTAAAGTAACAGTATATGCCCAGAACCTTGTTAGGGAAAAGGGCCCCTATTACTGTTGCCTCGTTGATTCAACCAAGGACCCATTAGTTATGGCAAAGCTTGGAGCTATAAACATAGATGATACTGGTAGAGGAGAAACCTGGTGGGAGTATAAGGAGGACGACATCTCTGATACAGGAGTGGCATATGACAGATTTAACATAGCTGCAGTTATTACAGAAGAAAACAAGGTTAATGCTCCCCTGGCAGGATATATTGGCAAGGACAAGGTTTCCTGGAAGGATAGAGTACCCCTTGCTGCTAGAAAAGAAGAGCCAGTAGTTGAAGAGAAACCTGCAGTTGAAGAGGAGCCAGTTGCTGAAGAAGAACCTGAAGTGCTAGATGAAGAGG
>JARDZI010000267.1 GCA_029240935.1 Clostridiales bacterium | reverse complement strand
AAATAAGGTAAGAAGATCTGGTTCAATTGAAAAGTTTATAGAGGATTACAATGTTAAGAATGGAGTAATTCATGCTTGTGTTAAGAACAAGGTTCCATATGTTCTTGCTGGTTCAATAAGGGATGATGGACCTCTTTCAGGGGTAATTTCTGATGTGTATGAGGCACAGGAACAAATGAGATATCACATAAAAAAGGCTACAACCGTAATTGGACTTGCTACAATGCTTCATACAATTGCTACAGGAAACTTAACACCTGCATATAGGGTGAAGGATGATGAGGTTAGACCAGTATTTATATACGCTGTAGATGCATCAGAATTTGTTTTAAATAAGCTAAGGGATAGAGGGACTCTGGAAGTAACCACATTGGTTTCTAATGTTCAGGATTTTTTGTTTAAACTTAACATACAATTAATCCAAGATAAGTAAATAGATTGTAGGGTGCCAGGCAGGTGACAAGTGACAAGTTGAAAATTATAATTTTTAACTTGTCACTTGTCACCTGCCTGGCAATATTAACATATGATAGTAATAGTAATCAATACTTTGCAGGAGAAGGTATGAGAGTTTTAAGATTAGGGTTAAGAGGCTCTGATGTAATGGAAATTCAAGCATTATTAAGAAAAATAGGATATAACCCTGGTACAATAGATGGTGTGTTTGGAAGCCAAACAGAACAAGCAGTCAAGCAATTTCAAAGGAACAATGGACTAACACCAGATGGAGTAGTTGGCGCAAATACCTATAACGCACTGAGAAAATTTCTTCTTGGATATAATGCATATACAATAAAGCCTGGAGATAATTTATATACCATAAGCAGAAGATACAATACGACTGTTAACAGAATTATTGCTGCAAATCCAGGAATTGTTCCCACTAACCTCAGGGTGGGACAGAGGATAATAGTGCCCTATGGCATCGATGTGGTTGATACTAATATCGACTATACCTATGAAATTATGGAAAGGGACATAGTGGGCTTAAAGGCTAGATATCCATTTATAGAAACAGGCATTGCAGGAAAAAGTGTTTTGGGAAAAAATCTATATTATATTAAACTTGGAAATGGACCTAATCAGGTTTTCTACAATGGAGCACATCATGGATTGGAGTGGATTACTTCTGTACTTCTAATGAAGTTCGTAGAAAACTTCTCAAAAGCATATGCAGACAGGACTACACTTGCAGGGAATGATGTAAGGAATATATGGAGCCAAAGCTCAATATATATAATTCCAATGGTAAACCCAGATGGTGTAAATCTTATACTTGATGGTCTCAAGAGAGATAATCCATACTATTCACGCCTTATTGAATGGAACAATGGAAGTACAGATTTCTCTAGGGTTTGGCAGGCAAATATAAGAGGGGTGGATCTAAATCATAATTATGATGCTTCCTGGAACCTTTCAAAACAAGCAGAAGCAAGGTATGGAATCACAGGACCAGGTCCAACAAGATTTTCTGGACCATATCCTGAGTCAGAGCCTGAAAGTAAGGCAGTTGCAGATTTCACCAGGTCCCATAATTTTAGACTTGTATTAGCCTATCACAGCCAGGGTGAGGTAATATATTGGACTTACCTAAATATAATACCTCCAGGTGCACAAAGAATTGCACAGCTTTTTGCTGATGTAAGCGGTTATACATTATCTGAGCCGGCAGGCACTGCTTCCTATGCAGGATATAAGGATTGGTTTATTGATAAGTATAGAAGACCAGGCTTTACTATAGAAGTAGGAAGGGGAATAAATCCACTACCTATTTCACAGTTTAATGAGATATACAACGATAACATAGAGCTATTATTACTGGCAGCGATTGTTTAGCAGTTTTGTTGCTATTAAAAACAATTAGGTTCAATAAAAATTATGGCTATCATCTGGAATGTAGTGAAGAGCCTTAAAGATCCTTCACTACGTTCAGGATGATAGCTATATAATTTTATTTCAAAACTTTTTAAGTATTTTTCTAGCAGCCTCTATTAAAAAAGGGTTTGTGTTAGAAACACACCTAATATTCCACCTAGTACAACAAACATTGTATTTAGTTTGAAAAATGCCAAGGTAACAGAAACTATTGTACCTATGATTGATGATTTTATATCTCCTGTTGATGAAAAAACTCCAGGGATTATAAGTGCACCAAGTGCTGCATAGGGGATAAATTCGAGAAAGGTCTTTAAAAAATTAGGTAGTTTAATATCCTTTAATAAAACCATGGGAGCCATACGTGGTAAGTATGTAACAGCTGTCATTCCTAGTACTACAAAAAACAACCTATTCATTATTATTCACTCCCTTTGGAAAAATTAAAGCTCCTGCAAAAGCTGCAGCTATTGTTGATATAATAATACTCCATCCAGAGGACATATTTGATATACCAGGTGTAAATCTGAGTATTGAATGGCATATCATTGCTATACAAGCTACAACTGCTATAATCTTTGACTTTTTCAATGATGGTACTAGGAGTGCTATAAACATTGAATAAAGTGCTATGCCCATACTAGAGCTTAGGGAAGCTGGTAATGCATCTCCTAAAAGTACACCGATAATTGTGCTAAAAGTCCATGAGAAATAGGAGAGAAGGTTTAGTCCAAGCAGAAAAAAGCGGTTTAGACTTTGTTCTTCCCTAATAGATGCAACAGCAAAGGTTTCATCGGTTATTCCATATGACAATAATGCAGTCCATTTTTTCGATAACCCCTTTTCAAGCCTCTGAGAAATAGTTGCTGTGTATAAAAAATGTCGAAGATTTATAATAAGTTCTGCAAGTACTATTTCATAGGGCGAAGCGCCTGCAAATATGAGATTAGCTGCCATAAACTGACCAGCCCCTGCATAAACCATTAGGGACATTAGTATACTTATGTAATTTGGAATACCTGCAGATTTTGATAATATACCAAATGCTATTGAAACCAGAATATAACCAAGGGCAATGGGTACAGCAGATTTTATTCCATCTAAAAATTTGTATTTGTTGTAACTTTGCTGAGAAATTTCTTCATCTATTAGTGCATTATTATTCATTTTGTCACCTCTTTAATGAGAATATATGCATTCTATCATAATAGAAATCAATACAGAATGCAAGTGAAAATTCTGAAACAAATTTAAAAAACATTATAAAAGACTATTGACATTGACGTTGCGTGAAGGTGTAGAGTATTCTTGTAGGGAGGTGAACGTATGGAGTATACAGTGCAAAAGCTAGGAAGGTTAGCTGGAATTAGTACAAGAACACTTAGATATTATGATGAAATTGGAATTCTTAAGCCGGCAAGAATCAATTCATCTGGATATCGTATTTATGGCCAAAGGGAAATTGACAGACTGCAGCAAATACTTTTCTATAGGGAATTAGGTGTAAACCTTGAAAGCATAAAGAATATTGTTACTGCACCTAATTTTGATGGAGCAAAAGCACTTAGAGAACATCGTGAAAAACTCCTTGAAAAAAGAGAACAAATAGATATGCTAATAGCTAATGTGGATAAAACCATAGCATTAACAGAGGGGAGGATTAAAATGAGTGATAAAGAAAAATTCCAGGGCTTAAAGAAAAAAATGATAGATGACAATGAGAAAAAATATGGAGAAGAAATTAGAGCAAAGTATGGCAAGGATAAAGTTGAAAAATCCAATGCAAAGCTTATGAACATGACACAGGAAGAATATGATGAGGTGACTAAATTGTCAGAGGAATTGATGGTAACTTTAGCTGAAGCTTTTAAAAATGGTGATCCATCTAGTGAAATTGCTCAAAAGGCAGCTGATTTACACAAAAAATGGCTAACATATTATTGGACGGAGTACAGTAAAGAGGCACATGCTGGGCTAGCTCAAATGTACGTTGATGATGAAAGATTTACAGCCTACTATGACAAAGAGCAGCCAGGTACAGCTGCATTTTTAAGAGATGCAATTTATATATACACTGGAACAGAAAAATAGAAATAATGAATGTGAAAAGCATTGTTTTAATACAATGCTTTTTTTATGAATATTGCTACTATTAGCTATCAATAAGAAATATAAATGTAGTGAATAATTTAATATTAATATATTGACAATAGTGTATGTCATACAGTATAATAAATTGAGGTGATTAGATGGATTCTATGGAAGAGCTGATAAGCTCATTTATAATTGAGCTTAAACGAGGGACACTTGTTTTATCTGTACTTAGTCAACTTCACACACCTGAATATGGATATTCCCTTGTTCAAAAGCTGGAGGAGAAAAACTCACCAATTGAGGCTGGAACACTTTATCCATTGTTGCGAAGACTAGAAAAACAACAACTCTTAAAGAGTAATTGGGATACTACAGAGAGTAGACCTAGAAAGTTTTATGTGCTTAGTGATAAAGGAAAGGAAGTATACAGTCGATTAAAGCAGGAGTGGAAATTTCTTTCAGAACAACTGGATAGATTATTATTGGAGGGTGAGGAAAATGAAAACTATTGATAGGTATGTTTTAGCTGTTGCAGAAAGACTGCCAGAGGATATAAGAGAGGACATAAAAAATGAGCTTTATACCAATATCGAGGATATGCTCCCAGAAAATCCTTTAGAGGATGATATTAGGATTGTATTAGAGAAGCTTGGTGATCCAGTAAAGCTTGCAAATGAATATAGAGGGACAAAACGATATCTAATAGGACCAGACATGTATGATAGTTATATTTCTGTACTTAAGCTTGTAACAGGTATTGTAGCAATTGTATTTGTAATTGTTTCATTACTTAAGGCAGCAGTAAACCCTCCAGCCAGTGAAGGATTAATTGGTATGTCAATAGACATATTAGCCAATACAATAGGAGCAGTTATTGAGGGAGCAATTCAAGGGTTTATGTGGGTTACCCTTGTATTTGTAATATTAGAGAGAACAGGAGTTAATGAAGG
>JARDZI010000266.1 GCA_029240935.1 Clostridiales bacterium | reverse complement strand
TATGGACGGTATATAGAATGTCCAATTTGTATCAATAAGATTAATTGATATGTTGCTGCCAGTAATTATTGAAATTATTTTCCCTAAACCGAAAAAATCAAAATATCTAAAGGATGAATACATTGGAATAATAATCGTTTGATTTGGAACAATAACTGTAAAAAGCATCAAGGTAAAGAGGATACTTTTTCCTCTAAAATTGAACCTCGCAAATCCGTACCCAGCCAAAGCACAGGATACTAATTCAAGTAAAGAGCTTACAACATTAAGCTGAATAGTCCTCAAAAGAGAATTTACATAATCCATTGCTTGAAAGGCATCTTTAATATTGTACAGAGTAAAATGCTTCGGAATCCAGATAACTGAAGGATCAAACAATTCATCATAGGGTCTGAACGCAACACTTAATGAGTACAACAAAGGATATACTAAAACAAATGACAGTCCAAATAAAAGGAAAAACCTAAATAATTTCCACAATATTTCTGAAGCTTTATTAAATGCATGTTTCTTGTTAAACCTAAACTTGGATGTGATATGTGAGAACCTTTTTAATAAATCTGATTTCGTTCTTACTATATTCAAACTATTTTCCCCTTTCTATTCGTTGACATAGAATATTCTCTTTCTTGTCATTAATCCAACTATTCCAAGTACAACCATTATCACTACAAAATATATACAAGTAACTGTAGCACTTAATTCAAATTTCATCTGTTTTACACCTAAGTCTGAGGCTAATTTGATAATTGCATTAGAATAATCAGTAAAATTATCAATAATCGTATATATTAAATTTAATATCAGTATTGGAGACAACATTGGAAATGTAATTTTCCAAAAGGCTTCCCAGGCCGTCGCTCCCTCAATTTCACTTACCTCATAAAGAGCTCTTGGTATTGTCTGTAATCCAGCTATGAATAAAAGTATTTGTATTCCAGCTTTCCAAGCTACATCAAAAATATTGTTCAGAAGCTTAATAATGCTATTAGCCATATTTAAACTTAATCCCGAGTCCAATAACAAATTTTGAAGTCCTGCTACAGTAAACATTGTTGAGGATCTTTCTCCAGACATAAGTTGCTGACTGTAGACATCACCTCTCATGATACTTATAATCTGGCCCGTGGCTATAATAACCGGAAGGAAAAATATGGCTCTCGCTAGAACTCTGCCCCGAAATTTTTGATTTAGTACACACGCTATTATTAAACTGAAAATCAGTATTAGAGGAACTTGATATAGCATGTTTAATACTGTATTGATAAGGGTTTTTACATAGTTTGGATCAACCTTCAATTCATAATTATAATTTTCTAAACCTACAAAGGTTGTTTCGAATCCATGTTCACCCACTGTTATTTTACTGAAGCTGTATATGAAAGAGGTTATAAGTGATCTTAAAAATATGAAAACAAATCCCATAAACCATGGAAGGATAAAGAGTCTTCCTGCCCATGCCTGCTTTTTAGTATAGGATAATTTTGACCACCATCTCATTATTTATTACCTCCTTCCAGGATTACATATTGCGTAGGTGGAATTATAGTATTGCCTATCCAATATTCGTTTTCAGAGTAATTTACAACAACACCTGTTCCATTACTATAAGTTACCCTAAATACTCCTTCAGTTAATTTCTCATGTTTATCAATTGTGGAGTCTTGAATCATAACATATAAATTTTTAAAGGTTTCAAAATCTGAAATTGCTGAACTGACCCATGATTTATAATCTGAACTATATAAGCCTTCATATTTTGTTTCCTTTAATACAGAGGTGTCTTCACCTGTCCATATATAATAAGGATTAGCTCCCGTTTCAATTGCTTTTAACAATTGCACATCCTTATCAGCACTAAAATTAAAGGCTTCAATTGTATATGGCTTTATACCTCTTATAACTATTTCATAAAAAGGAATTGTTTCATCCTGTATATAATAGTGGCTTGAATCACTTGGTACATCCAAAATATAGTCAATATATGGCAATGAATATGCATTTGGGCCACTAGCCGCTACGCTTCCTATATCATTTTTCATAACTTTTAATGAATCAATCCATTTTTTTTCTGTTTCCTGCCTTATGCTCATCTGACTTTTTGTAAAATCAGAATATACCAATGATGAAATGGTATCCAACCCTATTCCTCCAATTTTATAGTCCTTATAGGATTTATTGAAATTCTTAATAATTTCATCAAGCTTACTTGGTGCTTGTAAATTATATTTTAGTTTACTTTTATCTTGAAAGTAGGTGCTTAAGCTATATTCAAATACTGTGGAAGGTACTGTTCCCAAAGTTTTAGATTGATTAGACATTTTAAAGAAGCCAAATTTTCCATTCAAGAATTTTAGGAAATCTACCTGAGGAAACAATTTTACGTTATTATCTTTAGTGTAGCTTATTAGTTCCTTCAATCCATTTAGACCTCCAAGTTTTCCGATTGCAGCTGCACTAGTAGCTATTTTGCAGTCTATTGAATCTGAATTCCAATCGTAATAATTTACCACGATATCGCTTACTTTTGACTGCTTCAAGCTCTGTAAAATATTCACTGTATCTTTATAGGTTGTAAGCGGCTGAATTGTGTTAAAAGGTATACCTAATATACTTTTTTGTTTTCTTACAGCGCCGTACAAACTCAGATACATTTGAGGCTTTATATCCTTATTTGCTGTAAGTCCCTTTTCTTTCTTCAAATATTCTCTGTAAATTTTCGCCATACCAACATAATCTGCTTCTTTACCTTGAAGCAAATAGTAGTTAATTTTACATCCATCAATTTGAGATTTACCCTTCTCGTATAATCTAGTAGTTTTTGATGATCCTCCAGATATTCCTACAATAAATGAGTCGAATTTTCTAATATCAAAACTGCCAAAAACATTATTATAGGATGACTTTATACCACTTACATTTGCACTGATACTACCTTGACTGTCTCCTTTATCCACAACAGCTAGAAAAGCATTTTTACCATTTTTTATACCGAATACAGGAAGCTTAATATCTTCTCTTTTGACAGGGTTCTGATTTGATGAAAAAGTAGCATCTCTTCCATATATAGCTTCCTTATATGTCTCAACGTTGCTTTTATTATTATTAAAATTTATAAGAGCTCCGCTACCATCAGGTATAAAGATATATCCATTATCACTAGAACTCCCTGATCCAAAATATGGCAATAAATCAAGTGAATATATAGTGTTATTTTTTTCAGTTATGTTAGCTATATCTATTTCAGCACTTACATAATTTTCTTCTAAAGTAATATTTAATGGTATTGTAAAATCATCTTCTCCCGGGAAACTGTAAGTAACTCTAAAACCTTTATTTATTTTCTCAAACTTTACACCATTCTTTTTAGTACTTCCTGTAAAGTTATTTTTTATCTTCATCTGTTCGCTACTATAATCGGTATATACAACATTCAATTGAGAAGATAAATCCATTTTTACTACTCCCTGAGCTACTTTGTCATCATCTCTATTTTTAGGATTACTGTACCAGATGAAACCATTTCTCTTATCTTCTACTGCAAACTCACCACTAACCTCATTAGCATATAGAGTCATCAAGTTATTTTCTGTAATCACTTGAAATTTATTATCACTTAAGTATTTACTATCCATATTATTAATTTGATTTCCTACAGCCATTGTTCTGAAGGTGATTGTTGTTGAGATTAAAGTGATTGTTAATAACATTAACCATATTTTTTTAATAAAATCTTTCATTACTTCACCTCCTGTACTATAACCTATAGATAATTTCACGATAAATAGTTTTAATAAAAGTCGCTACTTGATTATATAAACTGAAGCTTAACAATGTTAGGAATACAACTATCAAAATTCCTACTATAGTCAGTACTATTGACATTAATGTCTTTTTGAGAGTATATTGATGTATTTCCCTTAAGCCCAAAATAATAAGAATAATACTCCAAACCTGGCCAATCTTAAAAATCCAATTTAGGAATACTGCTCCCTCTATAGTAATAAAGTTGCTTAAAAATATGGTGATAGATGTAAATAATATATATGGTACCAATGAATACGCACTAACAATCCATATTTCTTTAAATGTACCGGATCCGTCAAGGAGTGAACAAAATGCCCAGTTGCATATTACCCAAACTGCAAATAAAATAATAGTGCCAGGCAATAATGTTAGGACGTTTAACTTATCAATTCTATAAGGGTTAAAAATAAATCCTGTTAATTGTCTGTTTAGGATTGCAGAGATAAAAAAAATAACTAGAATTACATTTGATAATACTACTGAACCACTTTTCTTTCTCTTTAAGTCGTCAAAGCCATGAAAAGGGTGAAACATTGTATAAAATATTAATTTATCCTGCCCCATATAAATTCTCCTTATCTTTACTTTTTTTAGCTCTACTGATTATTCTTTTAAGTTTATTACGTTTTTTAAACAGCTTTACTGAAACATATAAAAGAACTAAAACTGCTGCAATTACACCTATATTATTCCTTACCACTAATGACATGTACAAACCATAAGCTTTGGAATAATCCTTAACATCATAACCAAATTTAAAATCTCTCATGGCTTCTTTATAATTCCCTTTTTTTAGCTGTGCTTTTCCAATACCAATGTAAGCAATTTCCAACTTGTTATCTCTTTTTAAAACTTCCTTCCAAGGTTCCATGGACTCCTCATATAGCCCCTCGTTGTAAAGTTTTACTGCTTTATGGATTAATTGACCATACTCCGTAAGCCTAAATATTGTTACATCTCCTCTTTTATCATCTAAGACAAGAATTTCACCATTTAAATTATCAATAGCTACAGGTGAATTAAAAGTTCCAACCTGATTGCTCTTACCGCCAAAAATTGCAATGAGGCGTCCGTCCTGATCATATTGAAATATTCTTCCTCTAGTGGTATCCAATACATTAATAAAGCCCTCAGGGTCGGCATTTACATCAACAAAGGATGTTTTAATT
>JARDZI010000265.1 GCA_029240935.1 Clostridiales bacterium | reverse complement strand
AATGGAAATAATTATAAACTGGCAAGATCCTCAGAAGATATTAAATTAATGTTGAAGGGAATTAAAGAGGCGTTTCAGGTATTAAATTCTCTGGGACTTTCCATTACGCCGAAGAAGTTAAATTATTTCAACTTACCAGCTTTTTTACTTATGCTTATTCTTAAACCTCTATTGGGTACGCATATTGCAGAAATAACCATGTCAAAACATACTATAGCTGCGGTTGCGGAAATGAAATGTCTACAAGGCGAATTTGACTCGTTAATCATACAAAGTGGGATAAATACCCCGGCAATTAATGAATTAAGGAAATACTTATATTCGCAAATTAAAGGTTGAAAAGGAGATGTTATAGACTTGAGAACGGAAGAATCCAGGAAAAATTATAATAAAAAAGCAAATGAATATGAACCGCACCCTATCAAGTAGACAGTTAAAACAATAAATTTTTTTCGGAATACTATGAACTTATACATGTACAAACCATCTAATTAGTATAAGGGGTGATTCTATGAAAAAATATCTGTACTTATTTTTACATGCAACTATAAGTCTAGTTTTTCTGGCTGGATGCGGAATTAATAACAGCAATATTTCTGCTGCGGGAACGAAGAACACCATAACACAAACTGCTTCAAATCAAAGTAATGACACAATCGACTGGAAGCCTACAACATTTGAAACTGTAAATAGTTTTGATGGTGTTACAATGACCGTAAAAGAAGATACGGTTTCTCCTTCAAAATTGGTAGTGCTATTTAAGAATAACTCCATAAGTGAGTGCATCTATGGGGAATTTTTTAGCTTGGAAAAGAAACTTAATGGAAAGTGGTATCAGGTTCCTGTGGAAATAAGCGGAAACTATGGCTTCGATTCTATTGGTTATAATTTACCCTCTGGAGAAACCATGGAGTTTACAGTTGATTGGAAGTGGCTGTATGGAAGTTTGGATCCAGGTGAATACCGTATAGTTAAGGACATATTGGACTTCAGGGGAACAGGGGATTATGATACCTATTACCTGGCTGGGGAGTTCTCGGTTAACTAAGTGAGACAAATCAAAAGGCATGAGTATTCATGCCTTTGATAATAATCTGAAAGTATTTAATAATGAAAATGTTTATTTAGGATAAAATAAAATCATTAAGCTTGATTTAAAATCTTTAGAAGTGGTAGATGAGGTGTTTCAAGTATCACCTCTTTTCAAATTCAACTACCCAATCCGATCCATAGCTTAAACTATATTCTTTAATTAAATTCCCTTGACTTATTGCCATTGAAATCTTCATAAGCTCGTTGTTATAGATTATAGCTTCACCTTTTTTTGTATAACCAAACGATATGAAGCACTCCATATATCATATTGGGGTATTTCATGAGTACCATCTATGATTTCAAGTGTTCTGTCAACACTTTTGACCACTCCATACATGGAGCATACGGCACCTTCCTTATAGGTAAAGTCTGTCTGAAAAACTAGTAAAGGTTTCAAAGAAAACGCCTCCTAAATAAATGGATTAAAGTAGCGACTTTTATTAATAAAAATAGAAATTAGAATTGTACATATAAAAATCAAAGCTGAAACAGCAATTGATATAAAATCCTGTGCTGTAAGCTTCTTCTTGCTATACCAGGTTCGTGTTTTGCTTTTTCCAAAGCCACGCAAGTCCATTGCGTTGCTTATAATCTCAATTCTATCCAGTGTAGAAAATATCAATGGTATTACAATCAGCAGTGAGTTTTTAAATCTATCCTTGAGTTTTGCCTTATAGGATAAATCCAATCCCCTTGCCTGTTGCGCAAGGCTAATGTCATGGTATTCACATTGAATATCTGAAAATAGCGCAGTGTAAGTGAAACTGCAAATGCTGCCTTGTAGTTGACTCCAATATCATTTATGGCAGAAGCAAACTCGCTGGGGTTGGTGGTTAATAGAAAAATAATACCTAGAGGAACAACAGAGGCATATTTTAAAAGTTTAGTAGATTGCTTGGAATGCTGCAGCAAATCTAAGCAACTGGGGGATCTGGGTAACAATGTCATTGACTTAAGCTGTGATAATGTGATTATCGATGTCCGCACAAAATCACATCATGCACTGCTACAGTATGTATATATTTTTATAAGGTGGCTAAGAAACTCTCACTTGTTTGAAATTGAATTTCAAACAAGTGGAGGGCTTCTTTGTTAGAGCTTAAAGTAAGTGGACAAGGTGCCAAGGGAGGGTCTGGTTTGAATGATGAAGGTGGCTGTCTCTATTGTAAATAATAATGTATAATTTAGGTAGTAGATAATGCTTATTGTAATAAAATAAACTTTAGGAGATGGGCTTATGAAAGTAGAGATACCTTTTGTGCATCACATAGAGGAAAGAACTTTAGAGGAAATAAAATCATACCTTCAGCCTGAGGTATTTATAGAATACTGCAAAGCATGTAAATATTACAACAAGATATGGACATGTCCACCTTATGACTTTGATGTAACAAAAATGCTGGAAGATTATCAATATGCTTATATTATTGGGAGCAAGCTCTATATTAAAGACTTAGGAGAAAGCTTTAATGAACTATTAGATAACAAGGATTTAGAATATATCACAAGTCAAATATATAAAGCCGCTCGAAGGGTTTTAGATGAGAAACTAGTTATTATGGGGAAAGAGAAAGAACATTTGTGCATTTTAGTAGCAGGAAGGTGCCTGATATGCAATAGCTGCACCAGGGGAAAACAATTGCCATGCATTCATGAGGAGAAGACACATTTTTCTCTAGAGTCTCTTGGATTTAATGTATCAGTCATATGTGAAGATATATTAGGAGAAAAGTTATTGTGGGCAAAGGAAAGCTTGCCGGAATATTTTATTTTTATAAGCGCTGTTTTTAGCCAGGAGAAATTGAATCGGCAGCTTGACACCCCAATGTCATCAAGCTAAACTACTAATACATGTAAGTATTCAAATGTTACTATAGTTTTGGCTGAAGAAATGTCATCCTGAACGTAGTGAAGGATGACATTTGTAATATTAAAGTGGTTACATAGGTTACTATAAAAGAAATTTAAAATTGGTAAAATTAAAGTATAAAATAAATGAGAGAAGGAATATATATGGAAAACAATAAAATGGAAAACAATAAATTTGAAAGAATAATATTTATACTGCTGCGAGTATTTGGTGTTTTAGCAATTATTGGAGAATTTCTTGGCAGAGATGATACTTTTAGTAAAGAAGGCTTTCTTATATTCAAACATTCCACGATAATAGGTAATGTATATATGATATCTCCAAGTTTACTTGTTGGAATGATTGTATCAATAATACTCTATCTAGTATTCATTAGAATTTTATCAAAACATATCAGTATTACTAAGAAAAGCATCTAATGCAGGTGCAACTTTTACTATCAAATAAAAACTAAGGGACGTTTCGTTTGCTTTGTAATATATATTACCAAGTATTATTAAATGGAATAGATGAGAACTGTTCCCCTTCGCAATTTTTCCTATTTCTGTTATACCCATATAGCAGCAACTGCACCATTAGCTAACCCAAAATCACTTTGAAATACTAATGATTTGCTCAAGGTATCACTTTTTTTGTATAACCAAAGGATTTGTGGAATAATACTTTATCCCTATATACTTCTTTATCATCATGCTTTATGGTTACATTTAAGTAATCACCATATTCAAAACTTATATCAGTAAATAGGGATAATGGAATGTTAGTCCACAGATTACCAAAGTTGGGTCTTCGATTTCAAACATACCTCTAATTTTATTGCCAAGGTTAATTGGTTCCATAATGGGGTATTCAACAATTTCTTTTACATCATACTCAGGACCTACCTGCTCATAGGTAATGATACCGCTTGCAAGCCTTGCAGCACAGTATCCAAACAAGTCACGTCCGTGGAAAATGCTGGTGCCTTCTGTATCTTTGCCTTTTAATCGGTTTATACTCTCGTCTATTTCCCTGATCTCGTTTATTCCAACCCATTTTTTCATGTGGGTGAGCGTTCCATTGTCAGGTGTTACAATATAATATCCATCCTTTGTTTTAGCCACACAGGCTCTGCGGGGAGTACCTACACCAGGGTCTATTACTGATATAAAAATGGTTCCCTCAGGCCAGAATCTCATGCTTTGGAACAAACGATATGAAGCACTCCATACATGGAGCATACGGCACCTTCCTTATAGGTAAAGTCTGTCTGAAAAACTAGGAGTAAGAGGGACAGTTACTAAATATATCTCAAAGTAAAGAGCTTTAGTTAGAGTCTATTTTTTTGTCATTTGCTACTTTTGTTTACATGAATGTTATGCTTTGTTGGTAGAAAAATGAAAAAAATTATGTAAAATAATAGTTGGGAGGTATGAAAAATATGATTGGTATGAATTTGAAGAATTTACGGAAAATGAACCAGATGACTCAGGAAGAGGTTGCAGCGAAGATCAATGTATCAAGACAAGCGGTGGCCAAATGGGAAAATGGTGAAAGTGATCCTGACATTTATAATTGTTCAAAGCTGGCAGAACTCTTTCAGGTTACAATTGATGATTTAATAAACTACTCTGTAGAAGATACAGGTTTCTCGGTGCCCACAAGGGGAAAATATTTTTTCGGCCCGGTTACGGTTGGAGAAAGGGGACAAATTGTAATTCCTAAAAAAGCAAGGGAAGTATTTAATATCAATCAAGGTGATCAACTTTTGCTTTTAGGAGACATTGAACGGGGAATAGCGATTATCCACCAGAGGGATTTGATAAATTTTATTGGAGCAATGGGTTTAAATGCAACAGATTTCAAGAAAGGTGAAAAAAATGAAACGAATAAGGGTGAGTAAAAGAATGAAGACTATTGGAATTATCATTCTTGCAGTTATCGGGATTCTTATTATAGCAGCATGTGTATATGCCTATAAATGCATGAATTATTGGCAGAAAGACTATAAGAAAACTGTAAATGCAGGATT
>JARDZI010000264.1 GCA_029240935.1 Clostridiales bacterium | reverse complement strand
ATATTATAATCCAGCCAAGTGATACAATGAGATTTGAAAAAGCCTTTTGCAGGGAGCTTTATAGCAAGGGATATAAGCTATCAAATAAAATAATTAATGAAATATTAAAATGAGGAGTACAAAAAGTACTCCTTTTTTTATGCACAAAAAATATTTCTCAATCATAAATTATTATCAGATGTAAATAAAAATCAAAATCAATTGATTGGGAGTGATAATATGTGTGGTATTGCAGGGTGGATTAGTTATAGGGAAAACATGAGACAAAAGGTAGAAATCCTAAAGGCTATGACAAATAAGTTATCAAAAAGAGGACCGGATGCTTCAGAAATATATACTTCTACAAATGCCCTATTAGGCCATAGGAGGCTTGTTGTAGTTGATCCCACCGGAGGAGGTCAGCCAATGACAAGGGAATGTGGAAAAAATCCTTATACAATTGTATATAATGGAGAACTATATAATACAGAGGAAATACGCAAAATGCTCCTTGAGAAGGGCTATAGCTTTAATTCCTACAGTGATACAGAAGTGCTTTTAACTGCTTATATGGAGTGGGAAGAAAAATGTGTAGAATATTTTAATGGAATATATGCATTTGGCATATGGGATGAGAAAAAAAAGAAATTATTTTTAGCAAGAGATCCCCTTGGAGTAAAACCATTATTTTATACGATTAAAAAGGACTCATTAATATTTGCATCAGAGATAAAGGCACTCCTTGTACATCCAGAAATTGATCCTGTTATTAACCGAGATGGAATTACAGAATTATTTGCACTTGGACCTGCAAGAACCTTAGGAAGTGGAGTTTACAAGGACATTAGTGAAGTGAAACCAGGTTTTTATATAACTTATGATGTTACTGGAATGAAAATGAAACAGTTCTGGAGCCTTAAATGTGTTCCTCATACAGAAAATTTAAATACTACAACAGAACATCTTAGAAGTTTATTAATTGATTCAATCGAGAGACAGCTTGTATCGGATGTTCCTGTTTGTACTTTCCTGTCCGGAGGGCTTGACTCCAGCGGGATTTCAGCAATAACTTCAAACTATTACAAAAGGAATGGTAAAGGAATATTGAATACTTATTCAATTGACTATGAAGATAACGAAAAATATTTTAAAGTAAATGATTTTCAACCTAATTCTGACTCCCACTATATAAAAAAAATGGTTGATTTTATTGGAAGTAATCATTATAATATAGTGTTATATATCAATGATTTATCTAATGCTTTAAGAGAAGCAGTTATTGCAAATGACCTACCTGGTATGGCAGATATTGATTCCTCTCTTTATTTATTTAGCAGAGAGGTAAGGAAGGAATCAACAGTTGCATTATCTGGTGAGTGTGCAGATGAGATATTTGGTGGATATCCTTGGTATACAAGAAAAGAAGATATTAATGCAAATACATTTCCCTGGTCAAAATCAATAAATGAAAGAAAAAATATTCTATCTGGAGAATATAAGAATCTACCAGTTGAGGAGTATGTTGCTGCAAAATACGACGAAACTATTAGGGAAGTTCCAAAACTCCCAGGTGAATCCATGTTTGAACAGCGTATGAGAGAATTATTTTATCTCAACATCAAATGGTTTATGATTACCTTGTTAAACAGAAAGGATAGAATGAGCATGGCTAATAGCCTGGAGGTTAGGGTACCCTTTGCAGATTATAGGTTGGTTGAATATGGATTTAATATTCCAAGTGAAATAAAGTTCTGTGATGGAAGAGAAAAGGGACTGTTAAGAAAAGCTTTTAAAGGGATATTACCTGAAGAAATAATTGAAAGGAAAAAAAGCCCCTATCCCAAAACCCATCATCCACAGTACACCTTAGCTGTACAAAAATGGATGAGAGAAATACTAAATGATAGTTCATCACCCATACTTCAACTAATTGACAGAGAAAAAGTTAATGAAATTGTGGAGACAGGAGGGCAATCCTTTAAAAAACCATGGTTTGGACAGCTTATGACAGGACCACAATTAATAGCCTACCTAATTCAAATTGATATATGGATGAAAGAATATAAGGTGAAGTTAACATAATAAAATACGGAGGGTGAGTTTATGAGAGAATTAATTTATTTTATTCCACCTGAAAAGCACGATTCAGAAACTTTGAGAAATATTTTATCCCAGCATAATGAAATAAGATTTGTTTCACTAATGGGAATAGATCTAGGTGGAAATGCAACTGATGAGAAAATACCAATTGAACTTTTTCTAGATGACATTGAGGGTTTTCTAGCACATGGTGCTCAAACAGATGGCTCAAGTGTTGTGCTTCATGAAATTGCAGTATTGAATAATGCGAAAGTAGATATTATTCCTGACAGAGATACTAACTGGATTATTGATTATAATTGGGACAATATTCAGGAGGAAACATCTCTTCCAGTTGGTACCTTAAGATTACCTGCATTTTTAGTTCATAATGGAAAAACGGTAGATTCAAGATCAATATTAAAAAATGCAGTAGAAAACTTTAAAACAAATGTAATGAAATTAATGATTAAATATCCTGAAGCAGCAAAAAGTATTGGGATTAATTCACCTGAGGAAATTGATAAAATAGTATTGACTGCAGCTACTGAACTTGAATTTTGGGTTAAAACTCCTGATGACAAAGCAGATATTGAGAAGCTGTCAACCTCACAGCAGCTAAAGGAGCAGTATTGGAAAAGAACACAGGGTACTGTAAGAACAGCTCTTGAAAAGACTATATCATATATGGAAAAGTATAACCTAGAGCCTGAAATGGGACATAAAGAAGTTGGAGGAGTAAGAAGCGGAATTGGTAGTAATGGTTCCTCAAATCATGTAATGGAGCAGCTTGAAATAGACTGGAAATATAGCACGGCCTTACAGGCTGCAGACAACGAACTTTTGGCAAAAGAAATCGTAAGGGATATTTTTAGACATTATGAGCTGGAAGTAACCTTTCTTGCAAAACCAATTGAAGGGGTTGCTGGAAGCGGAGAACATACACATGTTGGTGCAGCAGCAAAGCTTAAGAATGGCAAGACCAAGAATATATTTACACCTAGGGACATGGGTCGAGACTACTTAAGTACAATAGGTTATGGAGCGATAATGGGCATATTAAAAAATTATGAGGTTATTAATCCATTTGTAGCTCCTTCAAATAGTGCTTTTAACCGATTGAAGCCTGGCTTTGAAGCACCTGTATGCATTGTATGCTGCCTTGGGCACACTGTAGATAATCCATCAAGAAATCGTTCTGTGCTTGTTGGGCTAATTAGGGATATGTATAATGAATATGCTACTAGATTTGAAGTGAGATCTCCTAATCCCCATTCAAATACTTATCTAGTAATGGCTTGCTTATATCAAAGTATGCTAGATGGAATAACAGCTGCTATAACTAGTGGAAAGAGCGAAAGTGAGCTTGAGCTTGAACTATCAAAGAATGCTGGAACACCAGGTTTTTATTTGGATAAGGATAGAGCATATAGAAGCGAAATGGATGTATTTGAACATTTTTCACCTGATGAAAGGAATAAAATATTTGGGATGCCTCCAGCTACAGTTTGGGAAAACATGAGGAATTTAGACATTTATAAAGATAAAAAGAATGTTCTTTTAAATGAAAACGTATTTACGAATGAGATAGTAAATTCATTTAAAGCAGCCAACATAAGTAAATGGGAAACTGAGCTTCAAAGTAGAATTATTCCTATGAATATTGAAATTGTAAGGGCTTGTACAAAAATTCACCATAGTGATACAGCAACAGATTTGGATGATGCAATGTGGTACAAGATTAATAATATAAGAATTGAGTTAATGAAGGATAGTTTGGACAAGAAGAGTCTTTTTACTAATATTAGGGAAGCACTAAACAATAAGGAATATGAACTTGCTTCATCACTTCAGCAGGAAATGACTCTAAAAATGGACGAAATCAGGGATCTGTATTCTATATATAAAAGAAATCTATTTGAAGCAGTGGAGTAAAATCCATTGCTTTTTATAGGTGCTAGCCTCATGAGATTATGAGATTTCATTTTATTTGTACCCATTCATCCTATAATACTTCATAATTATTAATAAATAATTAATAGTTATAGACAGTTGATACTAATATATAAACTTAAAATTCTGATATAATAGTTATAATGATATTTACAGGGAGGATTTTAAATGTTTAAAAGTATAAAATATACAGAGATGTCTAAGGAAATGCTCCAGCAGCTTCCAAAGGGAGCTTTTTTAACTGTTAAGGATGGTGATAAGCTTAATACAATGACTATTGGCTGGGGTTCCATAGGATATATGTGGAATAAGCCAGTATTTATTGCAATGGTTAGATATTCAAGACATACATTTGATTTGATTGAAAGGGCTCAGAATTTTACTGTAAGCTATCCATTAAATGGTCAGCTTAAGGAAGCTCTAAAATTTTGTGGAACAAAGTCAGGAAGGGACATGGATAAGATAAAGGAGTGTAACTTGAAACTAAGTCCAGGCAACAGGGTTAACACACCAATTATTGAAGACTGTGACCTTCATTTTGAATGTAAAATTATATATAAACATCCTATGGATGAGCAGCAGCTTACAAAGGAAATTAGGGATAGAGCTTATCCAGAAGGGGATTATCATATGATGTATTTTGGAGAAATCCTTGATGTATCTGTTAGAGAATAAATAGGAATATGAAGGAGGAAAATACTATGGAAAGAGTGTTTGAAAGAAGCAGAGCGGATTTTATATCTAAGGTAATGGCAAATATGGGAATAGGATTATTCATTACTTTTATGTCAGCATATTTTACTTATTCTAGTGAATGGCTGTTAAGTTTTATTTTTAGTTCACCTATTGTTTTTTTAGCTCTTATGTTTGGAGAAATAGGACTAGTAGTTTATCTTACAAGGAGACTTGAGAAAATGTCCTTTGCACAAGCAAGAATAGGATTTTTTGCATATGCAGTAATAAATGGATTAACATTAAGCGTAATATTTTTA
>JARDZI010000263.1 GCA_029240935.1 Clostridiales bacterium | reverse complement strand
TTACCAAGTTTTTCTTCCAAATGAATGTATGGATCACACATAGCTCCAGTGCCTATCATACATTTTTTCCGTTTTCTACGAAGTGCATCCTCCAATAATTGAGGTGCATTCATTTTTACCTCTACATCTTCAAAATCATGGTTAATCTGATAGCATCTACTCCTGGAATCGCAATAAATACACCCATGTGTACAGCCCCGATATATGTTTATCCCATTCTGTGGAGATAAGATACCTTTTGCTTCTACTTCATGCATGATGTTCTCCTTCAATTCTTATGTTATTACTTATCATCTTATACTTTATTAATTTCATTATCAAATCACCGACTATATTTTTCAATTATAATTATGTGATTTCTGTTAGTTTTCATAATTAAAACTTAATATTCTTTGTCCTTACCCTTACTTGGATTAAATTCATTACATCATCTAGGGTGTGACGATCTTTAATATTCACCATCATCCAACGGCTACCAGTGGAGCAAGGTGTTTTTTTATACAGAGCTTGTGTGTATTTACTACATAGTGGCATAAGCAGTTCAGCTTCATTCATCTCTTTATATCCAATTACTATAAGGGCAATGAAGTAATTTTCCATTGGATATAGAGTACACAAAGATTTTCCACTTTTTTGATACTTTAAATTCCATCCTGGCTGCATAGAGCATTGACTGTATTGCAGTTTTGGTTGAATGTGATAGGTGTTCTGCAAAAAATAATTTAAGTCTTGCCAAAGCTCAAGGTTTACATATTCCCTGATATTATCTAAGGTTGGCTGGTTGCTTTTCCCATATAGATTGTCCCATTCCATACACATCACACCTCCTAATAGTAATTGTTATACTTAAACCATGGGTACCTTCATAACCCATATTTCCATTTTGGTTGTATCAGGTTCATGGCTGGCATAGCGTTCTGCAGCAAAGCGCTTGGTAACAATCTGGTGATTCGGCAACCAAGTTTCAAACAGGTATTTATGAGCCTTGTATACCGCATCCATAACAAGATGCTCAAAATCTTCCGCTTCGAAGGAACAAACAATATATTCACCTTCTGGCAATTCCCAAGAAGTGTAGCCATCAACCTGTTCATTTGAAGTTGCTTCCCCACCTGCAAAATAGCAATAATATCCTTCTTTTGTTCCTGCATAAGCGACACCAAGCTCATCGCCACCTGACTTAATTCCCGAAATAGTTGATTTGCTTTCATGAAAATTATCCCATAGTATACCGAGATTATCTATACCAGTTTCACCTCCACCTGGCATTTGTTCGATGGATTCTTCTACT
The DNA here is from genome assembly GCA_029240935.1 of Clostridiales bacterium. GTDB lineage: Bacteria > Bacillota > Clostridia > Clostridiales > Caloramatoraceae > JARDZI01. The sequence goes on along the minus strand of JARDZI010000263.1, from coordinate 3,727 downwards.
ATAAGTCCAGTAAAGTATTGGGCAGATAAAATTTTTTGACCTGTAATTTCAAGTACAATTCCATCGGCAATAAGGGGTACATTTTCGTCAATCAATGTGTAATTTAAAAGCAATTGGGGTTTTACAAAATTATTCAGTCGAACAGGTTTTCCACGGTATTCCTCTGGTGTTATTCCAAAGGCATTCTTAAATGTACGTGTGAAATTTTCATGAGAGGAAAATCCCAAATCCAATGCAACATCTATAATACGCTTGTTCTTATTTAGCAGAGCTTCGGATGCTATTGCGAGACGACGCAGCTTAATATATTCATTCACAGGTTTTTTTACCAATCTGCTAAATAACCTCTGATAATAAAATTGGGATAGTAAAGCAATCTTTGCCAAGGTTTCTATCCTTATTTCTTCTGAAATATGTTCCTCGATATAATCTATTGTCTTTTGTATTTGTTCCCATGCGTGCATATTAGCACCTCCTTGTAAATAGAATAGCATGGGATTGACAAGTCCTCTTGACCGTCAATGCCCTCTTTTAATAATACTATCATGAAATATCATGAACTACATTCCATTTAAAAACAGAGATGCTTAAACCTAAAATCACATTTAATACAAGACTATCACGATAAAGCCACTTTTTCATGTAAATCTCACATCCATTGATGGGTTTTTTTAATGCCCTTTCTTTTATTTTTTTTGTGCTTGTATCAGTGCGCTTTCCACAGGCTTTAAATAGGCTTTTGAAGTAAGGGTTGCACCACTGATGGTGTCCACCTGCAACGACTGATCTTTGATTACTCTATCGTATAACTTACCTGTGAATTCCGGCTTTTGGTTCTCTTTATGCTCTAATATTTTAATATCAGTGACCTTGCCTGAGGATACTGTAACCTGAACCTTATTGGCTCTCCATTTGTACATTCCACCCACATACTCACCAATGTAAGTTCCATCATTGAGCTTACTGAAATCCACGGCATTAAGTGAAAGATTTTTGGCTTCATTATGTTCTTTGGATAAATACGACCAGCCTATTGCTCCTCCTATACTCAAAGCTGCAACAACTATAAGAACTATAATCCACCCTAACATTTTGTTTTTCCCCTTTCTTTTCGATTTTATTTCACTATTGCTTTTCACTCAGATCTCTCCCTTATTTCAATTCAAAATTTTCACATTTATTCCTTCGCCAGCCTGAAAACAGTCTTTAAGACCTTGTGTAACATATACAATCAAGTTAATATCAATGAGAATGGCTTCTGTTCCAGGAAAATATTTTAGGAGTTCAATCCCCCTCTTAATCCCGGCTACAAACAACATAGTTGACAATGCATCTGCAGCCATTGAGCTGTCCGTAACAATCGTAACGCTTATAAGCTCTGATTTCGAAGGATATCCAGTACTCGGATCCAAGATATGATGATATCTTTTCCCATTGCTGTCTATAAAGTATCGCTGATAGTCACCGGATGTAACCACAGACTTGTTTACCTCATAAACAACCCCAATTAATTTGTTCTCCTGCCTAGGGTGTTGGATTCCGATACACCAAGGAGACCCATCAGACTTTGCTCCAATTGTAGCCACATTTCCTCCGAAATTTGTAAAAGCTGATGTAACACTATATGTCCTAAATACTTCCATAACTTTATCAGCAGCAAATCCTTTTCCTATTCCACCTAAGTCAATTGATTGCCCTACCTTTTTAAGGTAAACTGCGTTTTCATAGGGATCCAATACTATTTCCCCATAGTTCACTAAAGGTAGTGTCAAATTGATCTTTGTTATATCTGGAGGTATTGATGTATTCTTAGCTGTTTTCCATAAGTCTACTAAAGGCCCTATGGTAATATCAAAGCAGCCTTGGCAGTATTTTGAGTATTCAACAGCTTGGTGAATAACCTCATAAGTTTCGTTGCTCACTTTTTCATATCTAATACCTGCGGAGCTGTTGATCCTGCTTATTTCGCTATTAGACAAATATCGGCTTAGCATCCCCTCCAACCTTAATGTTTCCTCTTCTCCCGACCTAATGGCTTTTTCCCCATGTTCACCAGACACCTTATTTAATATTACTGTACCCATTCCATTATACGTAGACTGGGCAACCAAGCTTTTATTCAATTACATCCCTACCTTTTCTACACCTTGCAGATTATTCTTTTTTAGAGCAATCCATCAAGCCTTTCATTGTAAATTCGGTCATGTATTCTAAAACTTGGGGGAAATATCGAAGCCCAACTTCATCCTTGTGTGTATCAATATTGATTAAAACAGTAAAAATGGTCATAATCATCTCAGCATCAATATCCTTTCTCATTTTCCCTTCAGTCTGCCATTTTTTTACGATCTCAATAAAGCTGTCATATAGAAAATCTACATACTCAAGCCCCTTTTCCTCACGGTAATTTTGCTCTATTCTGTTAAAAACATCTTTGTTATACCATTCCCTCAGTATTGGATTTAAGTTCATGCCTTTATAGTTCAGAGACATCATATTCCTTATGACATTTAAGGGAGCAGCCTCTAAGTCGATGGATTCCATGATATTCTTTTTCAGTTTTGCGTTTTCTTCTAAATAAATCTCCATAAAAAGTTTATCTTTTGAAGAATAGTAATTATAAAATGTACCTGTAGCTATACCTACCATTTTTGTTATGTCACTGACATTTGTGTCCTTAAATCCTTTGGAGCTGAATAACTCTCTTCCACAATTATATATTTCCGCTTTTTTATCAATCATTTAGTAAAACCTCCATACTTCTATCTAACCATTTAAATCTTATTTATGTATTGTATCCTTTTACAGCATGAATGAATATATTTCCATTCATTCACATTGTAACATGTAAATACATTCCGGTAAATACTTATTTTTTTCTTTTTAATACTATAAGTCTCCATTAATTATATTCCACTACACAAATCAAAAGAACTGGCAGCCATATGTGTTATTTGAATACTCAAATAAATTATTTATTATTTTTAGTTCACCCATCACTTTTATTTTTTTTGTTGTTCAAATCCTCTTTCCTCTTTTCACAAAACAATATTTATAAGTAGGATTTTCTATCATGCCCCCAGGTTTTTCTTAAAGCAAGTGGACTATAATCACACCAACAGCCACATAAGATGCAGTGATGCTCATATTTAAAACTTCAATGAAGAAAACAGACAGCTATTTCGTTTTATAATGGTAACAGCCTTGAAAGCCCCTTATTTTAGGCACTTTCAAGGCTGTTATCTTTATTTTTTGTGAAGCAATACAACCATCTCAACCTGCCTTGTAGCTGCAATTTAGATGTTTTTCGATCTTGTGTAACCTTACTTGCAGAATATATCTTTTTATAACTTAATAACTCCAGTACCTGACACCTATAACTTCCATTATTTCATATGCCTTTTCAGAAATATAGGTATGCTTTCTACAAAAAAAGAAATAAAGGTGTCTTTCATCTTCTCTAAGTCTTCAGGCAAAACCCCTAGAGCTTGCTGCATTGCAATTCCATCCATAGCAGCTACCAATATAGCTGCAACGCCTCTTTTATACTCATCATTTTCTATTTCAAAGGCCCTATCAAATAAATTTGCAGTATTATTTATTATATCCGTATAGTTGTTCTGATACCTTCTCTTAATTGCGCCATTTCTTGCAATTACATCATTAAGCAGCAGTATGTGCAGCTTTTGCTCATCTACCTTTGATAGTCTTTTAGCTACCTCTGACA
>JARDZI010000262.1 GCA_029240935.1 Clostridiales bacterium | reverse complement strand
CCCTTTATTACCAGCATTTAAGGTAGATAAATCCTTCTTCAAAATCAATCTCAGGGGATTTATTTTGAAGAATATTCTCTACACTTATATATAGTTCCATAATGCTAACTTATCGCACTTATAAATCTCTTCGTAATTTCCATAGGTCTTGTAATTGCCGTACCAACTACTGCAGTATGTACCCCTAGGTCAAAAGCACACTTGAGATCCTCTGGAGTCCAGATTCCACCCTCTGCAATAATTGGAATGGGAAGCTCCCTTACCAATCTATCTATTAATCCGACATCAGGTAATTTAATTCCCTTTGTATATTCCGTATATCCACTAAGCGTCGTCCCTACACAATCAAACCCCAACTGATAAGCAGTTTGTGCCTCCTCATAAGTTGAGCAATCTGCCATAAAGAGTTGATCTTTATATTTTTCTTTAATCAAAGGGAAAACTTCATTTATTGTCTTTCCATCTGGTCTAATCCTTCTGGTAGCGTCTAATGCAATAATATCCACGCCTTCCTTATAAAGAAGGTCAATCTCTTCGATTGTCGGAGTGATAAAGACGTCACTGCCTTCATATACCTTTTTAATAATCCCTATTATTGGCAAGTTAACAGTAGCTTTAATTTCCCGAATATCCTCCACACTATTGGCTCTAATACCGCTAGCCCCACCAAGCATAGCTGCATAAGCCATTTTCCCCATAATAAAGGAGCTATGAAGAGGCTCTTCTTCAAGTGCTTGACAAGAAACAATCAATTTTCCCTTTATTTGTTCAAAAAACCTATTACTTATATTCATGTTATACATCTCCAAGTTGAAAATTTATTCCTTAACTGCTCCAATCGAAATTCCACTAGTAAAGTACTTTTGGAAGAAGATAAAGATAACCAGCATGGGAATAGCGGCTACCGTCGCTCCAGCCATCTTGTAAGCAAAATTTGGATTCAAGTCCTGCATTAGAGTTGCAATACCTACCATAAGAGTTTTTGAATTCTCTTCTTGTCCTACTACTAGCTGCCATAAATAGTCATTCCAAACTTGAACAAAATTCAGGATGAACAAAGCACCAATACCTGGTTTCACCATTGGCATCATAATCTTATAGAAAACAGTAAATTCACTTGCCCCATCAATTTTGGCCGATTCTCTTAATGAATCTGGAATGCTATCAAAGAAGCCTTTCATCATGAATACTCCAAAGGCAGTGGCAACATTTGGCCAAATCATGCCGTTAAGACTATTTACCATACCAAAATCTTGGATAATCCTAAATAAAGGAACAATCATAACTTCTTTTGGAACCATTAAACTAGAAATAAAAATGATAAAAATTACATTTCTACCTTTAAACTTAAGCTTTGAAAAAGCATAAGCCGCAAGGCAACTTACAATAATAAGTGCAATAGTAGAACCGAGCGACACAACTATACTATTAAAAGCCCATCTAAAGGCTGGCTGATTATTAAAAACATCTACATAGTTGGAAAAGGTAATTGTCTTTGGAAACCAATCCGGTGGCATTTTTACCACATCAGAGCTGTTCTTTAAGGAACTTGTAAAGAGCCAGTATAGAGGGAACAGGTTAAGCGCTGCAAAGAAAATTACTAGACCATTAAATACAATGTCGATTTTTTCCTTCTTTTTCTTGTTTTTATTTCTTCTTCCAAACATACCCATCATCCCCTAATCCTTCTTAAACATCGCTCTTAACTGTGGAATAGATAATACTAATGCAATTAGGAACATGATCACACCAACAGCAGAAGCAGTACCAAGCTGATTGTATTTAAAGGCATTATTATATAGAAAATACATCAGTGTTGTTGACGCATTGTTCGGTCCGCCGCCTGTTAAAAGCTGAATGACGACAAATATCTTCAACACAGCAATAATGTTCATAATAACAATATAGATTGTGGTAGGCTTAACCATTGGAATAAGGATTTTAAAAATGATATTTAGCCTGCTTGCACCATCGATTTCTGCTGCTTCAAAAACATCCTTTGGTACACCTATCATCGCAGCTACGTATAGAATAATTGCTGAACCAACGTTTGTTGCAAAGGTAATGAATATAATCACTGGTAGTACTAGGGTCGTATCACCTAAATAATTTACGGATGCCATCTCCAATTGCCTTGCAGCATAAGGGATCAGACCATTGGCAGGATTTAAGAGGAAGCTCCAAATCATACTCATTACTACCATGGAAACCATTACAGGAATATAATAACTGCCCCTAATGAAGGACACGTATTTTGCATTTTTATCAAATATTGATGCTGAAACGAAGAGAGCAAAAAATACTGTTAATGCCACAATGAGTATGACAAAAATAACAGTGTTTATAGTAGATTTTACAAACACATCATCCGCAAATAATCTACTATAGTTTTCAAAACCGATAAATGTTTCTTGTTGATAATTGATTCTATATAAGCTCAATCTGATTCCTTCAAAAATTGGATAAACAACAAATACAAGGAAAAGTAAGAGTTGTGGTGCGATAAACAAATATCCCGTAAGATTTTCTTTTAAAGATTTCCCATTGATTCTCATTGGCTTTCCCTTACCTTTCTATGGCTTTCTTACACCTTAATAAGGGAATAAGAAAGCCATAAGTCATTGACATGTAGGGTTATTTATTAAAAATTACTGAATTTGCTTTTGCTTCTTCAATCGCTTTATTACCATTTTCTTGGTAACTCTTAATTGCCTCTGCAGCTGACTTCTGTCCAGTATAAAGAGCTTGAAGTTCAGGATAGAGAACTTGTCTTAATTGGCTGTATCCTGGTACGTTTCCAGTGAAGTTAAACAAATACTCCGCATTTTTGTCGTATGCTTCAAATAAAGGCTTTTCTGCCTTGAACTCATCTGCTACAGATGTTCTAACTGGAACACCATTTTTAGAAGCCTTTACTAATTCAGGGTCAGTTGAGAAGAACTTTACAAAATCCTTACTAACTTTCATTCTAGTTTCATCTTCCGTATTAAATACCGCCGCCCCAGTTACATAAGTGAAAGTAAGGGGGTCTCCACTTTCAGATGGGATGTTAGCTAGTCTTAAATCAAATTTTGGAGCTTTTCCGCTTTCCATATCTGCTTTTGCATTATTAAATAAAACTGAGTTAGTAAAGCTGATGGCAAGCTGTTGATTTTGGAACATAGCATTGGCATCGTTTGAAGATACAGATTCTACACCAGGGTTCGTTAATCCAGCATCATAAATCTTTTTCATCCATGCTGCAGCCTTTTCACCTTTTGCATCATCAATTACAAGGTTCCCATCTTCATTGAAGAACTCATTACCAAACATTCTTAAATAAGCAAGGTTCCAAGTATCTGCTTGATTATTAAGGGCATACAATGCCATTGGAAATGCATTCGAATATTTGTCTTTAGGAAGATCTGTCTTTAAAGTATTAAGAATTTTTTCATAGTCTGAAAGAGTCCAAGTTTTAATTTCATTTTCGCCGCCAAGATATTCCTCAAGACCTGCAGCCTTGAACATATCCGCATTATAGGCTAAAGTACCAGGCATATGTGAGAATGGATAGAAGTAGATATCGTCAACGAAAGTTACACTATCCCAGTAATTTTGTGAAATATCTTTCTTCGCTTCGTCATCAACAATGTCATTTAGTGGTGCAAGCGCGCCTCTATGCGCGTAGTCACCCATTGCAAACACACTTTCAAAGAAAATGTCTGGAGGAGTGCCGCCATTTAAGTTAACATTTAGCAATTCATCACGTTGATCTCCAGCTACAACTTGTACATTTACCTTTACATCATGTTCCTTGTACTGTGCAGAAAACTTCTCTGCTGCCTGTTTAAAGAAACTGTCATAGTCCGCTCCTTCTTCAGATGGGTCCATGACTCCTTTCCATTGTGGTGTTAGCCAGAGTGAAATTTCCACCTTATCCTTTGATTTTGAATCACCATTAGATTTTTCAGTGTCTTTTCCAGTACAACCAGCAAGAATGGAAAGCACTAACACGACGACAGTTGTCAAAACTAGAAAACGTTTTTTAAACATTCTTTTCTCCCCTTTTTATAAAATACTTTTTATTTTATTGAAGACAAGCTTTGATAAAAGCTTGTGGCCTTCCAAATCAAGATGCATGTAGTCAATGGTATTCATCTGTACGAATTCCTTTGTATCAAGAAACTCTATACCTTGGGGCTCCAATAAATCCTCTAAGTAGCTCGGCATTTCTAAAGACTTAGTGTCACAATTTTTCCCCATTGATTTTCCAATTTCGGTATTGAAATACTCTTTACCTATTGGTGGAGGTGCAATAACTAATACTTTGGGAAATGAACCTTTAATTCCAGCTGGTGTCACTTTAGCCTTAGCTGAAAGTCTCACGATTCCTTGAGCGATATTATAGGCAGTCAAATTAAATCTTTCTTTTGTATCATTAGTGCCAAGCATAATAACCACAAGCTCTAAGGGGGCATGACTCATCAAACATGGATGTAAGTAATTGTATCCATTTAACCCCTCAAATAGCGGGTCATCTACAACACTCGTTCTACCTGATAGTCCCTCTTCTACTACCTGAAATTCATCACCCAACAATCCAGCTAATTGTGAAGTCCATCTTACTCCTTCAGGAAATCTTTCCTGTGTTTTAGCATCATAACCCCAAGTATTTGAGTCGCCAAAGCAAATGATTCTTCTTTTCATCTTATTACCTTCCGTATTTCAGTATGGCCGTATCGATCATGTCTTTAATTTCAGCAACTTTGTTTAAATCTTCCCCTGTTACTGGTTCTAAAGGTGCTCTTACACTACCAACATTTACTCCATTAAATTTTAGTACTTCTTTAATTGCTGAGTACATGTTGCCATTAAGTGAACATAAAGCAATAATGATGTCAGTAATATCATGTTGAATTCTTCTTGCCCCATTAAAATTTCCTGAAGAGACATACTCATCAGCTTTTAATAATAGTTCCGGCATTACCGCATATGTACCGCCAATTCCGCTATCAGCTCCTATTAATCTACCAGAAACATACTGTTCATCTGGT
>JARDZI010000261.1 GCA_029240935.1 Clostridiales bacterium | reverse complement strand
TCTAATAATCCTTTGGAATTTGGTATAAAAGATATAGATTTTGTCTATTTTGATGATAAGAATTTAGATTTTGAGTCTGAAAATAGAGTTATTTCAAAGGTAAAAGACCTTTATTCTGATTTGGAAATAGAAGTTGATGTGAAAAATCAGGCAAGAGTTCATTTATGGTATAAAAGTCATTTTGATTCTACAATCAAACCATATACCTCTCTTGAGTCTGCTATAAATACATGGCCAACAACTGCAACTTCTATTGGAGTTAGAAAAGAAAAAGATAATAAAGTGAAGGTATATGCTCCATTTGGGTTAAACGATTTATTTGGAAAAATTGTAAGAGCAAATAAAGTACAAATAACCAGGGAGATTTATGAAAATAAGGTGTCAAGCTGGCTAAATAAATGGCCAGACTTAAAAATTGTTCCATGGGAGAATTAGTATAGATAAGCTAATACATATAACATTTTTCTTAATAATAGTAACGAAAAGAAGGATGCATAATAAATCATTTGAGTTGAAGATAGGTATAAACATTACTTAAGTGGCCAAAGAGATTGATATTTTAGGCTGAGAAATAGGTATCAATTATATAATTATAAAGAGATGGGAAAACGGAAAGTTCAGAGGAATGTTCCTTTCCCATTTTTTTATTCTCCATAACGAAAAATATATTGCAAATAATGGCACAAAATGATAGTATTTAAAATAATATATGATGATTTCTGTCGCTTCTTAATTTAATTTAATATAATATTCGCTACCACTTATTAAGATTTTATGATGAAATTTTAGGCCAACTTCTTATACTAATAAGCAGCAATTATAATAGCTTATTTTAGAAGTATGGCCTTCTGTTATATATTAAACAAAGTTTATTTATACTATAACAGCATATTTTTATGCATGTATTAAGAAGCTTATATGAATGCAAAATTTTCAAAAACTATGGGTATAATTATATGGACATGTTGATAGGCCAATAAACAAAAGGGAGTGTTTTAAATGGAGCTATTAGATGAAATAAAAGAAAGACTATCTATTTTTAATAATCTATATGATGCTTTAAGAATCGTTGACCCTGTGAATAAGAGGGTAATAACAGTTAATAACGATAATGTAAAACACTTTGAAGAGGCCTGCTATGGTTTTTGGAACAAAAGTAAATTTTGTGAGAATTGCATTTCCATAAGAGCATATAATGAAAATGATACTTGTGTAAAAATTGAGTGCAAGGGTGAAAGTATTTTGCTTATAATAGCCACCCCTGTTAGCTATAAGGGAGAAACCTATATTTTAGAGCTATTAAAGGATATTTCTAAAGGTACAAATAATATTGAAAATATGAATGATAACATGGAAAGCATGGGCCTTTTGTTAAAAAAAATGGGTGACAAGTTGATAAGGGATGAGCTAACAGGACTTTACAATAGAAGGTATATTACTGAAAGATTACCTGTAGATATTAATAAAAGTTCAATAGAAGGAACCCCTCTATCAATTATTATGACTGATATTGATTTATTTAAATATGTTAATGATACATATGGTCATGTAACTGGAGATAGAGTTCTTAAGGATTTTGCAGATCTTATTTCTGAAAGCATAGACAATGATTTATGCTGGACTGCAAGGTATGGTGGTGAGGAGTTTATTATTGTTTTAAACAATACTGATATTAATACTTCATATGAGTTAGCTGAAAAAATAAGAAAAAAGCTAGAAGAAAAGATCTTTGTTTATGATGAGATTCATATTAATATAACCTCAAGCTTTGGCGTTTACTCAATTGATAATAAAAAAGTAGAGATTAATGACTTAATAGATGCAGTTGATAGAAATTTGTATAAAGCTAAACAGTCAGGGAGAAATATAGTAATAAAGTAGTTTTACCCCCTAATGTCGGTTGTAAATAACCAGAAACTTGGAGGTGGATTATGAATAAAGAGGCGATTATTAATGTTAAGTTAGAAACACTAAATCAACAAATAAATGAATTGAGAGAAATACTAAACGAAATATGCGTAACATCAGAGGGGACTGGAGCAACTAAAGAAATGCTTATGTTAAGCCAGTGCCTTGATGAGCTGATTGTTGAATATATGAACCATATTACCATGTAGAGCCAGGCACTTGTCACTTGTCACGTGCCTGGCTCTATTAGGATGTATAAATCATCCCCTATATGGCAATAATACAGAAAATGTAGGGGAGGGATATTATGGATAGAAATAACCAGGTGACCACAGCACAACTTCTTACTAAAGCTGTAAGGGGGATAAATGCCATAAAAAGTACAAGACCTGAAGAAAGGAATCAACTCATAGATGATGTTAGAATGGCAATTGAGGAGCTTGATAATATTAGAAAGTACTTTGAAGTGGTTGATGACCCGGAACTGATTGATTATGCAATTTATAGAGAAAAGGCAGCAATAATGAAGTTGTCCTATCTTTTAAAGAAAGCAAAGAAAAATGAACTCCTAAAATGTAGACATATATAATAAATTAATTAACTCCAGCATAGAATAATATGAATAAATGTGTTGGAGGGATTTGTTTGCCTTTAAAGTTTGAGTTCAATATGATAGTTTACATATTAATAGTAGTTATTTTAGGGACAAGTGCAGTTATGTTTAAAAGTAAAAGGGGTAAGGTATTAGGAATAGTAGTAAGATTTATACTAGGTGGAGCCTTTATATACTTGTTTAATCTAATTGCTAAGTTTGTAAATGTATCACTGCCTCTAAACCCTATAACAGCTCTTATTATTGGGTTTTTAGAAGTCCCAGGTTTTGCACTTTTATTAATACTAAGATATGTGATTTATCCATAAAAAAGGAGCACTGCTTAATAATTGCAGTGCTCCTTTTGGCTATATCTTTGTTCCAGTTTAAGCTAGAGGGGTTTTACTTGGCCAATTCATATATCCCATGGGCATAAATCTTTGCATTAAGCACTAAGTCAGCTACTTCAATATATTCATTAGCCTGATGATCAAGATCCGGTTTGCCAGGGAATATTGGACCGAATGCAACTATATTTGGCATTTCCTTAGCATATGTTCCTCCACCAATTGCTAGTAAGTTTGCTTCTAAGCCTGTTTGTTCTGTGTATACCCTCTGAAGTGTTTTTATAAGTGAATGGTCCTCAGGGAAGTATAGTGGTTCCTGATGTACAAAATCCTTAACCTTGATTCCAGTACCTTCAAGTCTTGCATTAAATGGATTCATCATGTCCTCAAGCTTAAAAGTAACAGGGTATCTCAAATTAAGCATGGTTGAAATCCTTTTTTCATCCATATTTACAACACCAACATTAAATGAAAGCTTTCCAGAGGCCTTATCCTCAAGCCCAACTCCAAACCTTTCACCATACACGTCAAATCCAACATTCTTATTCATAAAGCATATGAAATCTAAAAGCTCCGACTCTCCAATAGGAAGCTTTTCAAGTAGTTCAAAAAGCTGCATTATTGCATTGAAGCCCAGCTCAGGCATGCTTCCATGTGCTGAAACACCATAGGACTTTATTATTACCTGTTTGTTCTGAAGCTCAACTCTTACCTTATAATTATTATCTTTTGAAATTGTTTCTACAGTATTAGCCAGTTCACTAGGATTGATTGCTTCAAGCATTGCTTCACAGTAGTCAGGAACCATGTTTGGTCTTTGACCACCCTTTATGTATTTTACAAGAATGTCACCTTGAGGCTTTGTTTTTAAGTCTTTAACCAAATTAAACATTGTCAGACCCTTTTCAGCATATATTATTGGATATTCTGCATCTGGTGTAAATCCAGAAACAGGTGGTTTTTCTTTCTTTAAATAGTGGTGTATTTCATTACTACCTGTTTCTTCGTTTGTACCAAATATTATTCTTACCTTCTTTGAAAGTGAAAGCTTTAAGTCCTTTATTGCCTTTAAGCCATATAGTGCAGCCATGATTGGACCCTTGTCATCAAGTGTACCCCTTGCATATATTCTCCCATCATGGATTTCTGCTCCATAAGGTGGATAGTTCCATCCATCACCCTCAGGAACAACATCAAGATGTCCAAGAATACCCACATAATCTTCACCCTCACCATATTCTGCATAACCAACATAACCATCAAGATTAACTGTTTTAAAACCCAGCTTTGATGAAATATCAAGTGCGCACTCTAAAGCCTTTCCAACACCAGGTCCATAGGGCATGCCTTCAAGAGCTGGTTCTTCAATACTCTTTATTTTAAGTATCGACCGAGTTGATGCAACAAGCTCATCCTTTAACCCATCAATTTTCTTATTTAATTCCACATTACTACCCCCTATTAGTTATTTATAGGTTGAATTTTCATACTTCTATTATAATTCTTTTAAGTATAGTTTATCAATTATATATAGGTAGATATTTATTAGGAGGGGGTGGGTTATGAGCGATGTTTCTATTAAGAATCTAAAATTCAACCTTAATTATTATGATAAACTAAGCAATGCATATATAATGAAGGAAATATACATAATTAGTCAGGTATAAAAAACATTATTGAGGTTACAATAAAATATGTAGCTGTTGCAACAACAACACTTCCTGGAATGTCGGCATATGAAATACAGAGTAATATCTAGATATATTAAGTTATATCTTAATAAGGGCTTGTAGGAGATAAATAGGGTGAAATGTATTTCTTCATACATGTTACTATATAAAAGTTGCTTCGACACAATGTGATTAACACAGTGGTCGAGGGAATATGGAAACAATTACATGATTGACAAGATAGGTCAGACATGATAAACTGAAAGAACGCCGTCGATTGAGAGCTTCTCATTCCTCGGAAGAAAAAACCTAGTTGACATAATGAAAATGACATGATAAGATATGAAAGTCGCCTCGGTTGAACCTGGAGCGATGGAAATAAAAACTAGGTTGACACTGTTAAAGTGACATGATAATATAACTAAGCGACTTCAAGTCGCAGGACACATTGGTCCTTGAAAATTGAACAGTAGAAAAGCGAGCGTACCATATAATTTTTATGAATGTAATGAGACTAGGAT
>JARDZI010000260.1 GCA_029240935.1 Clostridiales bacterium | reverse complement strand
AAATTAGTAATGGGTTTCAGCCTGCTTTATTAGGAAGGTGAAAAAATGAAGAATGTAGAGAACTTTACTAGGGGTGAGGAGATAACAAATGCCATACTTCATGGAATAGGATCAGGTCTTGCTATCGCTGCACTTGTAATTTTAATTGTGTTTGCAAGTATAAAAGGTGATGCCAGGTATGTTGTGAGCTATACAATATATGGTTCAACATTAGTGCTGCTATATCTTGCCTCAACACTGTATCACAGTTTTCCAAGGGGAAAGACAAAGAATGTATTTGAGATATTTGATCATTCAGCAATATATTTATTAATTGCAGGAAGCTACACCCCGCTTGCTCTTGTTGCCCTAAAGGGTACACTTGGGTGGATCATGTTTGGTATAGTATGGGGATTAAGTGTTATTGGCATTGTATTTAAGGTATTTTGGGTAAAAAAATTTGTAGTATTGTCCACAGTATTATATATTGCTATGGGTTGGTTAATAATAATAGCTATAAAGCCATTAATGGAGTTTATGAGTACTACAAGCTTAGTATTCTTAGTTGCAGGTGGAGTATTATATACTGTAGGAACTATTTTTTATGTTTGGAGAGGCATGAAATATCATCATGCCATATGGCACCTTTTTGTTCTAGGAGGAAGCATATGCCATTTTTTTTCGATGATATTTATGCTGCCTTAGTTAATATAGAAAATGCTTGAATATTAAAAAAAAATATAAAAGTGCAGGCTTGTTGAAAGTTCTGCACTTTGTGTTTTATATTACTTGCTCAATAGTTCTTTAAGCTTTTCTAATATGTATTCCTTAATTTCTTTTCCGTCTATTGTTAGGACTCCTTCATCAGTAAAGGAAGGCATTACCTTGAAAAAGTTTATAATAAGGTTATTTTCCTTAATTACATAATCAACCATATGAAGTGGGGAGAATATTACTTCAAGTAATTCATACTTTAGGTTTTCCTCAGAAGCATTTAACTTTTCCACAAGGCTTTCTAGGTTTAGCTTTTTCAATGGTTGAATCATAGAATCTGTATAACTTAGGTCCTCAAGCATCCACATATTGTTGTTCCAAAACCTTGATTCTTTTTGTGTATTCTGTGAAAGCTTTTCTCTATTGGTTATTGCACTTAGCACCTTTCTTACTGATTCAGCATTGAACTCCTCGTCATATGAGCATTTTAATCCCTGCATATTTGCAACTTCTCTTAAAAATTCTTCAGAAACCTTTTCCCTATCATTGGTTGTTTGCCAAAAGTAAAGCATTGATTCAATTTCCTCTATGTTTACTTTAATTGATTTAATCATATTTATTACTCCCTTCAAAAAGCTATAGTAAGTATTATCAACAATATTATACAACTATTCTTCTATTATTTCATTGTTTAGGGAAAAACATTTATGAAATGTTTTTTATGGTGGGAGAATAACAAGTAGTATTCTGAAAAAACTTTTAAGGGTATGACATATATGTGAGATTATGCGTTGCATGCCTCTGTGCCTGCCTTTGGGCACCTGGATTTCCGAGGATAACTGGTAACCCAGAGTTCCCAAAGCAGGCATGGAAGCCTGCCACATGAGGTTATTTGTAATCCCTAGGCAAGATCCTTCACTGCGTTCAGGAGGGCTTGTGTCCCATCCTTTCTAAACTGTGGTTTATAGTCATTGTAATTATTATACACAAACAAAAGGAGCAATATATATGGATTCTAATTTATCTATAAGGTTTTTTAAAAAAATATATGCACTTGAGGATAGAGAGTACTTATTATCTATAATTAAGTTTCATACAGCACCTACTCTGGAAGGGAATAAGCCTTCTTCTTTGATAAACCTTACTAAGGATAGGAGAGACTTATATTCTCTTTGGAATATAAATAAGGATGAAATCTCTGGTATTCTTAAAATAGATTATTTTGAAATTCAAAAGGACTCAAAAAGGAAGCTTATACTTCTATATAATCCCTATATTTTAGAGGAGACCATTAACAGGCCAGAAAATAAAAAATACCTTGAGGGACTTGGGTATGTTGGTATTACAAGCATTGTAGATACACTTGAAATACTAAGAAGTAGGTTTGCCTGGACATTTCCACATGAAATAGGAATATTTTTAGGTATACCCTATGAGGATGTTGATGGATTTATAAAGAACTCAGGTAGGAATTTTATGATAAATGGATACTGGAAGGTTTACTCAAAGCCTCAAATGGCAATGAAGACCTTTCGGGAATATGATTATACAAGAACTTGTGTTATTAAAAGCATAATGAAAGAAATATAATATAATTAATTTCCACGATAAAATATTTTTCACGTTTTTCCAAAAACATGCAGGACTTCATGTGAAAATATAGAATATGAATATTATAATTATTTTTTATTCAGGAGGTTTTGTAAATGTTATTAAAGGATTTAACTCAAGCGTTTGGAGTTAGTGGCTATGAAAAGGGAATAACACAGGTTATAGTTGACAGCATAAAGGGTTATGCAGATGAAATAACAGTAGATGCAATAGGAAATATAATTGCACTTAAGAAGGGAAATGGGGAGAACAAGAAAAGAATAATGGCATCTGCCCATATGGACGAAATAGGCTTCTCAGTTGTTTCTGTTACTGAAAAGGGATTTTTAAAGGTTAGGCCTGTTGGGGGACTTTCTGCACATACTTCATTTATGAATAGGGTAAAATTTAAGAATGGTGTAATGGGAACCATAAGCTGTGGAGAAGGGATAGATGGAATAAAGCCAGGGGACATTAATAAGTTGTATATTGATATAGGAGGAAAATCTAAAGAAGATGCTCTAAAGCTCATAAAAATCGGAGAGGTTGCTTCCTATGTTGGTGAATATGTTGAGCTTGCAAACAATAGGATTTCAGCAAAGGCACTTGATAATAGGATTGGCTGCTATGTTGAAATAGAAGCTCTAAAGAAAATGACCACACCATACAATGATGTTTTCATGGTGTTCTCCGTTCAAGAGGAAGTTGGACTGAGGGGAGCAAGAGTTGCAGCAAACAGAATAAAGCCTGATCTTGGAATTGCTGTAGATATAACAGGCTCCTTTGACACTCCAGAGGGTACAGGGAAAGGCAATGCTGTATTTGGAGAAGGAGCAGCTATAAAAGTAATGGATGGTTCTGTTATTTGTGATGAGGCTTTAGTTGAGGAAATGGTAAAAACAGCTGAGGAATGTGGAATCAAGTATCAGCTTGATGTTCTAGCAGCAGGTGGAACCGATGGAGGTGCTATAAACCAGTCAAACGACGGAGTAAAAACAGCAGGTATATCCATTCCTGAAAGATATGCTCACACCCCAATAGGAATTGTTGATATGTTTGATGTTGATTGCTGTGTTGAGCTTTTGGTTAAGTACTGTGATAGGGAATTTAAGTTTTAATATATAAAACTTGAGCTAATTGAAGGATCTAGGACGTAAGATCCTTCAATTAGCTCAGGATGACAGTATAAGGGCTTTTATAACTATAATAACAAATGAAACTTTGTAAAATATAAGTATTTGTTAATAAAAAGTATGAAAATTAACATTGCCAAATAGGTAGTGTTAATTTTTTTATATTTTTTTGTTCCCCGTATATAAACTTTCCACCCACCTCCAATTTATATAAGTGAAAGGGGGTGAAATAGATGGCAGTTAACCAGGTAAAATTAACTTCAGCCTTGATCCTAAAGGTGAAGAGTGGAGTTGACACAAATGGAAATGATGTTTTTAAGAACATCAGCCTGAAAAAGGTGAAGACAGCTGCACCTGAGCAGGATGTATTTGATGTGGCTCAAGGACTAGCAGCCCTTCTTAAGAATCCTGTTGATGGCATATTGAGACAGGATGTGAACGAGCTAATAAGCCTGTAGTATTTTTAGCTTCAAGTTTATATGGGAGGAGGTGATATAATGGCTAAAACACTTCAGATGGTTTTTCAAAATCAGACAGGTAAGAATGTTTCCATAAGCATTGGAGAAGTAAAGGATGCTATAACCTCAGAAGAGATAAAAACCCTCATGCAGCTTATAGTTGCAAAAAACATATTTGAATCCACAGGAGGAGATCTGACTACTATAATGTCTGCTGACATTGTAACAAGAGATGTTCAGGAGATGGCTGTCAGATAGGGAGTTTGGCCCCCAGTTCACAAATTGTGGACTGGGGTTTTTTATTAAGTTCTATGGCCCTTCAATAAGTGAGGTACATATGTTTTACTTTAGGCAGAATATAATCACAAAGAATAATATATGTATGGAAGATGTCTTGTAACTTTATATTTTTAGTATTAAAATGGTAAAAAGATGTTAAAACACATGAAATATAATGTATATACTAAGGGCAAAAATGTTTTCATAGTATAAAGTAGAGTATGCAACCTTTAAAATGTATTTGGGGGGTCATTAATATGG
This sequence comes from Clostridiales bacterium, assembly GCA_029240935.1. Taxonomy (GTDB): domain Bacteria; phylum Bacillota; class Clostridia; order Clostridiales; family Caloramatoraceae; genus JARDZI01. Next base: position 629 of record JARDZI010000260.1, on the reverse strand, counting down.
AAAAAGCTAAACATGACATGATAGTTGGTCAAGGCTTAAAAAATAATGAACCCGAATTACTGGAATCCATTTTATTATGTGATGAAAAAGGTAATTTAAATCCTTTATGCATTGGATGGTCAAGGCATCCCATTCATAATTGCAACCTATCTGGACATTGGCCGAGGAAAAAGAAATGGAACTACTGGAATATAGTATCGGAAAAATATCTATTCTGCGTTGCAATCACAAATTTTGATTATGCTGCCATGGCATTTACCTACTTGTATAACTATGAAACAAATGGGTTTATGGAAAAGACATTTGTTATTCCATTTGGAAAAGGCTGTGACATGGCTGATAATGTCAGAGAAAATATCCACCTTAAAAATAAAAAGATAAACCTATCCTTAATTGAAGAAAAGGCTTATACAAAAATATATGTTGAATGTCAAAAATTTAAGGATGAAATGCCACTGAATGCAGAATTTATAATTGAACATCCAAATAATCTTGAAACTCTTAATGTTGTAATACCCTGGGATAAAAAGAGATTTCAATTTACTTCAAAACAGAACTGCCTTCCCGCAATTGGGACAGTTACCATTGGTAGTGAAGTCTTTAACTTTAATGGAGGAGAAGCATTTGCA
>JARDZI010000259.1 GCA_029240935.1 Clostridiales bacterium | reverse complement strand
ACCTTTGGGTTACAGGCAAGGGCTATGGCAATCATTACTCTTTGCCTCATACCACCGCTGAATTCGTGAGGGTACTGCTTTGCCCTCTTATCTGGGTTTGGTATGCCTACTATCTTAAGCATCTCAACTGCTTTTTCATGGGCCTGCTTTTTTGTCAGACGCTGATGCTGTATCAACCCTTCTGCAATCTGATTTCCAACTAGCATAGTTGGTGAAAGTGATGTCATGGGATCTTGAAATATCATACCAATTTCCGACCCTCTGATGGATTCCATTTGTTTCTTGGTAAAGTTGGTAATATCCTTACCGGCAAACACTATACTCCCTTTTTTAATTCTTCCAGGAGGCATTGGTATCAGCTTCATGATGGACTTTGCCGTAACGCTTTTGCCGCAGCCTGATTCGCCAACGATAGCAATTACCTCAGCCTTATTAAGATAAAAGGATACGCCCCTCACTGCATGAACCTCTCCGGAGTATGTGTCAAAGGAGACATGCAGGTCATTTACTTCCAAAATTCGTTCTTGCCCCATTTAATACTCCTCCTTACTTTCTTAATCTTGGATCCAAAGCATCTCTCAAACCATCTCCAAGAAGATTTAGAGAAAGCATTGTTAAGCTTATAAATATCGCTGGTATAATTAATTCAAAAGGATAGATCTGCAGCACCTTTGCTCCTGAGGATGCCAACTGCCCCCAGCTTGCTAGTGGCGGCTTTATTCCTATGCCTATAAAGCTTAGAAAAGCTTCATAAAATATTGCGCCCGGAACCGCCATTGTCAAAGTAACGATGATAACCCCCAAAGTATTTGGTATTAGGTGTCTAAAAACCAGTCGCATTGTACCAGCACCAAGTGTTTTGGCTGCCAGTACAAATTCCTGTTCCTTTATCTGCAAAACCTGCCCTCTTACCAGCCTGGCCATTCTGAGCCAGCCCGTCAATGCAAAAGCAATGATGATTGGCATAATGCCTGCCCCGATGATTACCATAATAAGTATGATGAATATCAGGTCTGGTACAGCAATCAATATATCAATAAATCTCATAATAAACATATCAATTTTACCGCCAAAATAACCTGACAACCCTCCAATGATAACCCCTATACAGGTTTCTATTACTGCTGCAGCCAAGCCAATAAAAAGCGATACTCTTGCGCCCATCCATACCCTCGCCCATAGATCCCGGCCAAGCCCATCTGTACCAAACCAATGATCCTTGCTGGGAAGCTGGTTCAGCAAGTCAAGATTGTTTTGATTATATGTATATTTAGTCATATATGGAGCAAATACTGCCATTAAAGAGAAAAGCACAAGCAGCACCATGCCAACCATTGCAACCTTGTTCATTTTGAGTCTTCTCCATGCATCCTGCCAGTAGGTAATGCTGGGTCTAGTAATAGCCTCTCTGGAATCCTCATCCACACCGATATGTTCAAAAAGATCTCTTGTTACTTCAACCATACTACCCCTCCTTACTTTCCAACTCGTATTCTTGGATCAACTAGGCCATAAATGATATCTACTAGAAAATTCATCAACACCACAAAGGCGCCAAAGAAAATTGTCAAACCCAATACCAAAGTATAATCAAGATTCTGGATTCCCATTACGTAATGGCGTCCTAGACCGGGAATAGCAAATATCTGTTCAATGACAAAGGTGCCGGTTACTAAAGCAGCTACAATTGGTCCAAGCACTGTTACAACAGGCAGTATGGCATTTCGAATAAGATGCTTCCATATTATTTTCCTAGTTGGCAAACCCTTTGCTTCAGCAGTCATAATATAATCCTGTCCTGTAATTTCCAGCATACTTGCCCTCATTAATCTTGCAACTAAAGCCAGAGTACCCAAGGATAAGGCTAGGGAAGGCAGAACCGTATAATCAAACCCTTTCCATTCGGCAACAGGAAAGATTCTTAACTTCACAGCAAAAATATATTGGAACAAGCCGCCTATGATAAAGCTAGGAACCGAAACACCTATAACTGCTATGATCATGCACACATAGTCCCAAAGCTTGTTGTGATTCAGTGCAGAGAAAATACCAAGAAATATTCCTATTGGAATTGCAAGAAATAGTGATCGTATCCCCAGTTCTGCAGACTTTGGAAACGCATCGGCAATTACCTGATTTACTGTTCGATTCTTATATCTAAGTGAGTATCCCATATCTCCCTGTGCGAGATTGGTCATATACTTTGCATATTGGATTGGCAGAGGTTTATCCAACTCAAAATACTTCATCATGCTTTCCTTTATCTGCGGGGTAATCTTGTCTCCTGAAAATGGGTCACCTGGCAGTATCCTGATAAGAAAAAATACAATTGTTGCAAGAACCCATACAGTTACTAGAGATATAAACAACCTTTTCATTACATACTTCAGCAAGTACAGCACCTCCCATTATTGATCCCCAATGAATGTAACACAGAATAATTTTGAAAATAAAAAAAGCAAAAAGGGCTAGCCTTTTTGCCGAATTTCATTTACATGGTTTATAAATGACGCAGCAATTGATAATTCAAAATCAACATGACAGAAAGCCCTGTCCTGCGTGTTTTCAATTTCAATTTACTTAAATTTTAATTGTATAGAATAGATATACGGCATTTTTTCTAAAAATCCTTCAAGAATATAATATTTTTTTCTGATTAATCAGAAAACTTCATTTCAATAGCAAGGCTTATTTTATATATATGTTGCAATTTAAAAAAAATATCAATTACGTCAAGCTAATACAATAATTTTTACTACTTGATTGGAAAAGAAAAGTTCAAACTTAATGATTATTAAGTCTGAACTTTTTATTACTAGTATCTATAAGAGCCTAACTTATTGATAATACTCATGAATTCCTATATTAGGATTTTTATATCTTCCCTTTTTCTCGGTTCCCTTCCCATATTGAATGGCATTGACTGGACATAAATGAAGGCATCCCAAGCATTGTGTACAATTCGTCCCCCATACCGGCTTTTCATCAACTTTAATATTTTCACAATTGCATACCTTTTCACAGATTCCGCAGCTATTACAGCTTTCATTTGCATAAAATTTCTTTGTATCAACAGCATTTTTGTTGAATAAGGGGTTAATAACTGAGGTTAAAATTCCAGGTGCAAAACCCTTTTCAATCTCAAATATACCCTTCCCCTTTCCTTCAATTACCTTGTTTATGTGCTTTAAGGTTTCTTCGGCGGCTGACAGCTTTTGCGCTTCCGCTTCCTTTGAATCTACATTGCCAATAATAACGTAATTGTTTGGCATTTTTATAGAAAATCCGCTATCCAGCTTCAGATTCTTTTTCTTTAAAGAAGCATCAAGAACCTTCATTGTATTTCCAATGTTCTCTCCGCAGGTTGCTACAGAAAAAACATAGTTATTATTATAGTTACTAAGCTTTAGTCTTTCTATAAACTGTAGAACCATTCTAGGAGGGGCCCACGCGTATATTGGATAGACAAAGCCAATAACTTCGTTGTCTTCTAAATTGTATTCATAGCTATCAACATTACTATTTATTGCAGCTGCGATAGAAATCAACTTTTCATCATTGTGCTCAGCAATACTTTTTGCTGCCTGTAAGGAGTTCCCCGTACCTGAAAAATAAAATATCATTTTAGTCCACTTCCAATCATATATTTAATGTTTATTTTTATGATTATATCAGATATATTCATACTTCATAAATAGGATGCTTATATAAAATGTTTGTCCCTCAATACGCATATAACATACTCATAGAGCTACTACATTCCTGTAACATTTAATAAAGTAGCCCTTATCAATACTCTCTTTGGATATATGCTCCTTATTATTTCCTCTAACAATTACGTGGATATTTCACCTCTGTATTCTTCTTTCCTTGGTCTACCTATAAAAAGAACCCTCCAAATAATATCATTATCCTAATATAACCAGAGGGGTTAAGCCTTTACAATATTTCACTCAATAACTAGATAACTTGGGAGGTCTCCCTGGCACTTATCTTATTAATTATAAGTCTCCATTCATTTGCCACATCTTCCAATCTTTAAAGACGTTCAGGCATGAAGGACCTGCCAAATCTTGAAGAACTGAATATTGGGTGAAGTGCTAGTGAAATTTAAAATTTAGTACTTTTTAAGCATTCAACTATTAACTTAGTAAGCTTATGTGAATTGCCGGCACCAAAAACAATGATAATGTCTCCCTGTCTAGCTTTTAAAGAAATTGTATCTGCAACATTATTAAAATCTTCAATGTAAGAAGCCTTCCCAGCATCAACTTTACTGATAATGGAATTCATATCGACAGGTTCTAAATTTTTATTGATTTCTCTACCAACATAGGCTTTTGTTACTATGGCTTCATCTGCCTTGTTCAATGCAGCAATTAATTCCTTTGGGAATAATTTCAATCTTGATATTTGATGAGGTTCAACTATCGCATATACTTTTTTATCGGGATAAGTAGTTCTAAGTGTTTCCAAAACTGCGGCAATTGCAGTGGGATGATGACCATAATCATCAAACACTTTTATTCCATTCACTTCATCCACTAGTTCAGTTCTTCTCCCAATACCCTTGTATTTTTGAAAAACAACTTTTAGAGTTTCTAAATTTACTCCCAATTCAATAGCAGCACTAAGTACTCCTAAGGAATTTGAAACATTATGTGCTCCTAGTAGGCTAATCTTAAAACTATCTTTAAAGCTTGGTCCATAGACATCAAATCCTACACCGTCTTCAGTAAAGCTGTTGATTTCGCCCGTATATTCAGCACTGAAAGGAAAATCGAATCTTTGTTTTAAGTAATATCCAATCACCTTAACATTTTTCTCTTGAAGCCAATTTCCCATTTCTATTAGTACATCTCTGATTCCCTCACTTTCTTCATTTACTACAAGAGTAGCTGGATGCTTCATGTTACTAATAAATTTTTTAAATGCCGCTTTAAATTCTGTGAAGTCTTTGAAAAACTCAGGATGATCCATCTCAATGTTATTGATAATAATTAAGGATGGTGAATAGTTTAAAAAATTGCAATTAAATTCATCTGCCTCGCAGACAAAGTATTTG
>JARDZI010000022.1 GCA_029240935.1 Clostridiales bacterium | reverse complement strand
TATAAGTTCCTGCTTCCCTCCATAGAAATTTATTATTCCTGAATCTTTTAATTCCTTTCTATATTCCAACTCTATAAATTCCTCTGCAGGTACAGCAATAAAATCTATACTCCCACCTAACTCTTCTAACACCCCAGATTTTACCAAAGCAAGAGCAGTTCCTAACATGCTAGCTATCTGGACATTATGACCGCAAGCATGAACATTCCCTTTTCCATCTGCATCCCTATGGTCCTTACATGATATAGCATCTAATTCCCCTAGGACAGCAATTTTAGGACCTTTCTTATCTCTGTTAGTCCTAGCTCTGCATCCAGTAACAGCTATATTTTTTTCTACATCAAGTCCTAAGTCTTTTAGAAAGCTATATACGGTTTCTGTGGATTTAACTTCCTTATAGCCAAGTTCAGGATTTTTATATATCTTCCTGCCCACATCCATTATGGTTTCCTTATTTTCATCTATGATCTTAATACACATTTTTTTCAACTGGTCTTTATCCACAAAAGTCACCCTCTCAAAGCAATTACTAGTTGTACATTCAAGGAAATACTTATTTTTCTATCATCATTCTAGCAATAACTTTTGATGTAATTAACATATCATTTATACTAAGTGTTTCTTCCAATGTGTGAACCTTATCCATTCCTACACTAATAATTGCGCAGTTAAATCCTTTGCCGCATAAAATATTAGCGTCACTTCCCCCACCAGTTATAATGGGCTCAGGCTTTATTCCTTCTTCTTCAAAGGATTTAATACACAATTTATAAGCATAACTATCCTTACATAATTCTAAGGCTGAGTAATCCAAATCATACTTAAATTCGAAACTTGTATTGTATTTATTAGCTGAAATTTTGCAACAATTCATCATGTAATTTGTTTCGTATTCAAGTTTTTCTAAAGAGTGGGATCTTATCTCTGCAACAATTTTAACTTCATCTGGTACTATGTTTGTCGCTCCTCCCCCTTCAATTCTTCCTATATTTGAAGTGGTTTCCCTATCTATTCTACCAATATGCATAAGGTTAATAGCCTCTGCTGCTACTTTTATAGCATTTATCCCCTTTTCAGGCTCTATGCCTGCATGTGCCGACCTACCCTTAAAAAGCACCTCAATTGTCCTCATGGCTGGTGCCTTATATGCCAATATCCCTGCAGGTCCAGCTGCATCAACAATAATAACATCTTCAACTGGTATCAAATTAGTATCTAGGTTTTTAGAACCTAACAGACCCTTTTCCTCGCATACAGTAAAAAGTAAATAAATTTCTCTATGAGATAAGCCATCTTCTATGATATGCTCTAAAGCTTCAAGAATTGCTGCTATACCCGCCTTGTCATCTCCTCCTAAAGTTGTAGTCCCATCAGTTTTTATTATGTTTTCCTCAACCCTAGGTTTTATATTGCAGCAAGGAGGTATCTGATCAATATGGGCAGCAAAGCATATTGGCTTACTTCCATTATCTCCTTTAATATGAGCTATTATATTTCCACAGTTTCCACCTATATTGGCAGCACTCTGGTCCATGAAAACATCTATACCTCTTGTCTGAAAATACTCCATTAGCCATTTCCCCATTACCAATTCCTTAAATGATTGACTTTCTTGATTCAACATATTTAAGAAATTTTTAATTAATCTCTCTTTTCTGATCAAGTTAATCACCACCATATCCAAAAATAATTCATATGTACCCTTACCATATAGTCTTAATGGTTAATAAGATTGTATTCATAAATTACTGACTAATAGAAAATATTATTCAGCATATTCTTTATTTAGGTCATTTCCTTAATATGTCCTTTTCTTTTTTTAATTGTATTACTTTATTATAAAAATTACAACAGTTTTTTCAATATTCTTTGTGAATCCGCGAGGGTTTGTCAAAAATTGGCATCCCCCTCGACTTCTAAATTCGTTTTTTGGTAAATTCCCCTACATTTTAAAATCGGTATGCCAGTGTTCATGCTGAGACTAATATGTTTTTGGAAGACCACAAAAAACTTTGAAAGTTAAAGAATGGCAACAAAATATGAAACAGATACATACTCTTTGAGAGAGAAACCAGCCCTAAAAGCTGTAACAGCAGTGCAGTAGAAGTGAAAAACTTAAATGCTGAAAGAAGAAAAAAAATAACAAAGGAGTATAACAGATCCAAAATAGTTGTTAAGGGTGAAAAAGTTTGAAGAAATGACCCATGCCCATGGGGAAGGGGTAAAAAACACAAGAAATGCTGGGGCAAGGATGCAGTAGAAAAATAAAGATATATTTTAAATGAGTTGAATCTTTTATTGGTTCAGCTCATTTTTTAGAGCTGTTAAAGCTTACAAAAAAGTAGTATTATTACCAGTTAAATGTTTTATGATATAATAGTACTGTATGTTTTGCAAAAATGATTCTACATAGGAATACAATACATTTTTGCAAAATCATTTACATTGATTCATTAATTGCACAATACCAAATGTAAATTCTTTAGTGCAATTAATATAGTTGATTTGTAGTTAAATGTACTTTTATAAAATATTTATATTAACGCAAATTCTTTGCACAATGGATTGTAAAAAGCAACTTGTGTCTATCAATACTTTAACTAATATATCAATATGGTAGGATATATTTAATCGTTAAAGTTTATAAAAAGTATTACAGAAATATACATTTTATACATAAAACGGAGGCTGACATTTATGGATAAAATCTTCATTACAGATAACAACATAGTTATATCAGAAGAAACTCATAAAGAATGGAAGAAAAAGCTGAACCAATATGGAAGGCTTTATCTATACGCAATGTCAGGCTTTGGGAAAAGTTCAAACGCAGTAGTATTTGCAGAAAAGCAGTTTAGTAAATGGACAAGCATAAGCACATTTGAGGAAGATTTTTTAGAAAAGGCAGAGGCATATCTGATAAAAAATGAAAATGTAAAAGTGAGGACGCTTCTAATATTAGATGATTTACAATGGCTATTAAAAAAAGAAGAACAGGATAAGCTGGTAGAATTGCTATCGAGGTTGAATACAAGAAATGGTAAGCTCCAGTGTATGATGCTAAGTAGAGCACCTCTTCCTGACTATTTAAAACCATTTTATCTTACTAAACATTTGATAGTTGAGGGTGCTGAAACACTATGGCTAAAAGGGCGTCATATTAAAGAAGTTCTAATAAAAGAAAAACTTTTTGAAGGACTTGATGAATATGCCATTAGAGATATGGTAAAGCTTTGTATAAATATTACTAAAGGCTATCCTATTGGAGTGAGTTCTGTTATAAGATATTTAAAGGAAGGAAACAGAAACTATGAAGTTATAAATAGAATGGCAAGGGAGGATATTTTTCAATACTTTGACAGAACACTTTTTATAAAGTGGGAAGAAGAACAGAAGGAAGCTATGATAAAGCTTACAGTGTATCCAGAGTTTAATATACCTATGGCAAAGTGCATTTTGGGAGAAAGAGCAAAAGAGTTGATAGAAAGTATTGCACTAATCAGCAGTTTTTTTAGCTTTACACCACCAGATAAATATAAAGTTCATAAATTTTTTATAGCATATCTAAGGAACAGGCAGCAAACTTTATCAAAAGAAGAAAGAAGTATAATTTATTGTAATGCAGGCAATTGCTATGAAAAAATGAGAGAGTTAAATAATGCACTTCGTTGTTATAAAGAAGCAGGCCAGAATGAAAAAGTTACAGAGCTTATTATATATTTAAGTGAAAATGTTGATGGAAACTTTGTAAGGAATAGTGAAACATATTTTAATGACTTGCCAGAAGAAATAGAAGAAAGATATCCTAAACTTTTAGGAGCTAAGACTTTATTGCTTTCTTATAGGATGAAGATTGAGGAAAGCAACAAATGCCTTGAAAAATTAAAGAAAAAGATGGATGAGGAAAAGAACAGAAAAATAAAGGATGAATTAATAGAAACTTATGTTCATACGCTAATAGCACTCCCACATGGAACATCAGATGAAGTGAAGGATAAACTGACTTATTATTCAAGCTATATACTAAAACATGGTATTCATCTAAAAAACATTATCCCTACTGGGAATATGCCAAGTGTAATAAATGGGGGATTGGATTTTTTAAGATGGGAAAAAAATGATAAATTACTTTATCCAATTATGAAAAAAGCTACAGAAATTGTTGTTGGTAAGGAAGCAATAGGAATTACAGATGTGTGCATGGGAGAAAACCTTTATGAAAAAAATAGGAAAACGGAAGCAATAAGTTATCTAACAAAGGGACTTTCTGATTCAAACTATAAAGGGTCAATACGTGTGCAATATGCAGCAACAGGAGTAATGGCAAGACTATTTTTATCCGAAGGTCAGCTTGAAACTGCTGAAACAACTCTTATGAATATACTTGCTAAAGCAAGGGAAACCAAATTCTTGGAGCTAATACCAAATATTCAAACAAGCCTTGTTTTTTGTGAGCTTTTGAAAGGTAATAATAATAAAACGGCAGAGTGGCTTGAAAAATACGCACCTAACGAGTATGAACGTTTTTATATTACAGAACGTTTTCGATTGCTTACAAAAGCAAGAATATATGTGAGCATGGGAAGGAATGTTGAAGCCTTATTTATTCTAAACATATTAGCGGAATATGCAAAACTTTATGATAGAAGTTATCTTCAGATTGAAATACAACTTCTTAAAGCCATTATTTTATATAAGTGCGAAGAGGAATGGCAGCCACTACTTATTGAAACAGTTCAAAAAGCATCGAGTTATTCATATGTTCACATTCTTTCAGATCAAGGAGGTGCTCTTCTGCCCCTTTGGAAAATAGTAGACTGGAATGTGACAGGACTGAATCCGGTTTATATAAATGCCGTTACAAATGAAATGAAGAAAATGGCTGCTAACTATCCCAATTATATGAAAGAAATAGACATTCTTAGTAAAAAGGAATTAGAGGTTATAAAGCTAATGTCAGAGGGACATACAAATGCAGAAATAGCTGCTATATTAGAAATTAGTATAGCAACAGTTAAATTTCATATATCAAATCTATTAAAGAAATTAAAATCAGAAAATCGTACTATAGCTGTTAAAACAGCACAGGAGAAAGGCCTTTTGTAGGAAGAGAAATTAGAATAACCTAAGAAAACTGTTATGGAGGAACTTAAAAAGTTCATTCATGACAGTTTTTTTATTGAGCGAAGCTATAAATATTTTGGCTAAATATTTAAAAATAGCAAAAAAACTTAAAAACCTAGCCATATGGCTAGTTACTGAAATATAAAGTGTTAAATATAATTAAGATGTATGTTGTTTTATAAATAAATAGGATGAAATATATAATTTATTGCTGAAAATAGTTAATCTTATAAAATGACAAACAAAAAAGTATTGTTCCGCACATTGAAAGGAGGCGAAAGCATTGAAAATAAAAAGTTTTTCACCTCATGTGAAGGACTAACTCTGTCAAAACGTACTGAACTTCGGAGAACCTCTTTTGCTCTGCAAAGAAACGATGTCGCAACGATGGAGGAGGTATGTCTGCTGTACGAGAAAGAGGGAGAAGCTTTACAAGAAGAGTCACTCCAAAAGATGGACATGCTACCGCAAAACCGAGAAAATATCATCGAGCGAGATAGGTCTAAGGATAAATTATAACTAAAGACTCTGTTTAAGAAAAATGTTGAAATTCAATAAATATATCGTAGCGTCAGCTGCCCACAGCTGACTGGACTCTTGTTGGTGAATGGATTCCATATTTTAACTATGGGTTCTCCTCGGCTATTGATGCCCTGGTCAGCTGTAGGCAGCTGACGCTACGAGGTTTTTAATATCCACACTATTCTTTAACATAGCCTAACTAAAAGGAGGAAAAAAACGTGCAATCTAAAATTGCAAGAAAAGTTCTTTCTGGAATCCTATCTGTAAGCTTAATGCTCCAGATGGGTATGCCAGCGGCATATGCTTCAGAAAACAACCCGGTACAAGAAACAAAAACCATCACAGCCTTTGCAGCTTTGGCAGAGGATGCGAAAAACATTACTGTTCCAATGGGGACATTGGAAGATGAATTATCTTTACCCGAAACGGTAACAGCAACGGTGGAACGCACTGTCTATGAGGAAGTAACGAAAGACAGTGGTAATTTACCAAAGGATGAAAGCGATAAGACAGAAATATCTACAACTACAGGCACTTCTATAACTTTGGGAGAAGCGTCCCTTAATAGCGGCAGCACAGGGGAAACTCAGCCCAAAGCCGATCTTGTGGAAAAGAAAGTAACCGAGAATGTTAATCTTTCGGTAACATGGGAAAGTGATAAGCCTTTTTCATCAGAAACAGCAGATACCTTTACCTACACTGCAAAGCTTACGGATGAAAGCTATATCCTTTCAGAGGGCGTAGCGATACCACAAATAAAAGTACAGGTTAATGATAGCAGCAAGTGGGCATTCAAACAGAGTAAGATCATAGATGGCATTGAGATTACCGTCAAGGCAGAGAAAGGCGTTTTCCCGGAGGGAGCTACCCTTCATGCAGAAAAGGTCACAAATGTCTATGATAACAAAAAGATTGAAGATGCCGTAAATAAAGAAGTAAAAGCAGAAAATACTACTAAAGCTGTAGAGAAACTGATTTCCTTTGACATCACTATCACAGATGCAGAAGGCAATGAGCTCCAGCCGGATACCGGTAAGGGCGAGGTAAAGATTTTATTTGCACAGCTTCCTATGGCAAAAGAAAATACTACCCCTTCACAGGAACTGAAGGTATTTCACATGGACGATTCCCTTGAGTCTGCAAAGGGGTTGGAAACTACTATGGATCAGACAAGCGGCACAGTGGAAGCTCCAGCAGAGCATTTTACGGTGTATACAATGGCAAGCCTTATGAATAACAACTTGACGCAGGAGTATGCTGCCAGCGTAACAATAGACGGTGATACAAAAAATTATAATGCTTTTCTTGAAGCATTTAATGCTGCTAATAGTAAGAGTGGAAGTACACTAAAACTGCTTAAGAATATAGAAGATAATAGCATGAAACTGACACTTTCCAACTCAAATAATATGACGTTGGATTTGAATGGCTTTACGCTTAAGCGTTTAGATGATACAAATAAACAACCTGTTAACTTTATTACTTTGTATAGCGGTAGCCTAACTATAACAGACAGCTCTGAATCAAAACAAGGCGTGATTACGAATGTTCAAGCTTATGGAATGAATTCTACTATTAGTGTACAAGGTACCGGTGTATTGAATTTGCAACAAGGTACGATAAACTCCTACATTGGCATATCCGCTGATATAAATGCTACAATCAATATCCAAGGAGGGGCAGTAAAGGGCAGTTATAGCGGTATTTATACCAGTGGAAGCTCTACTTTAGATGTCACTGGTGGTAGCATTTCAGGTCGCGCAGGCATTAGTTTATCTGGAAACGCTACAGCAGAAATATCTGGCGGTGAAATAAGATGTGATAGCTATGGACTGAGCATTGAAAGCACAAATGCTACACTGAGATTAACTGGAGGTAAATTCTTTAAAGGAAGTATGGGCAGTATTTATATCCAGAGCACAGTTGGCTTAACCTTAGATCAATTCCTTACTACAGGCTATGGGTACCAAAAGATTGATGCTTCCGGTAATCCAATAGTACCCATAGAATGGACTCCAGATAGTGTTCTAAAAAGCAAAAAGATAGAGGACAATGTTCAAGTGGTGAGAATCAGTGCAATAACTATTGAATCGCCACAAGATAAAACGGTGGTGCAAGGCAATACACCTATTACTCTCAGCATCAAGGCACTTTATAATGATCAGGAAGAGGCAGGGATGACTTACAAGTGGCATAAGAAGGCTGATGGAGATGCGAATTTCTCAGAAGTTTTAAATGAAGGCGGATACAGCGGAGAAAATACGGCAACTCTAACCATACCTGTAAACACATTAGGTAGGACTCTCTATCGCTGCACAGCTAGCTATAATGGTACAGCATCAAATAGCAGAGATATTTTAGTTACAGTAATTGGATTGGTGGCAAGTGTGACCGTGGACGGTACAACAACCAACTTTACAAATTTAATGGATGCCTTTGCCTCTGTAGGGCAAAATAAAGAAGCCACAATCACGCTTTTAGATGACATTTCATCAGCAAGTCATACCTGGATAAATGTAAAAAACAATGGCGTTAAGATTATGCTGAATATGAACGGTCATACTATTAACCATAATGGTGAAAATGTATACATGGGAACAGGTTCCGGCTGTAATTATCAGCTGACTATCTTTGGAGGCGGAACCATTTCCAATACAGGTGGAGGCAAAGCCTTTAGCGATTTTCTTATTTCCAAGATTACCCTTGAAGATGTAACCATTTTAGGAGATATGGTATCCGAAAATGGCACAGTTGTTGTCAATTGTGGTACTATCATAGGCACAGGATCACATATCACAGCCCAAGATATTTATTTTGATACAGATTCTGATGCCATTACATCAGGGAACACATGGTATTCGATTACCGATACAGTTGAAGCAACAAAAGGATCAATCAGCTATGATACAAGTATCAAGACCTATGAAAATAAAAGGTACATCGCAAAAGATGGAGTAGTTACCTTTACTGTTACACCAGCCAATAGTGCTGTTATTGCGAATTTACCGATTGTAGCCTATGGTAAAAATCAACCGGTTTCAGTAACAAAAATCAATACAGAAGGATATGGTATCCCAAATCAGGCATTGAAATTCTCTTTTATCATGCCCTCAAAACCTGTATCTATTGCCGTACCAATTAATCTCCCGAACACTATTAAGGTTGTGGGAAGCGGCATCTCCAAGGTGTATGATGGCACGGCACGTGCACTGTCTACTACAAAGGACGAACATTTCACATGGAATGGCACGGGAACAGCCACTATTGACGGTTACTATACAGATCCCAATGGTACTGCTACTACAATTGAAAACAGCGGTGCAGCAAGCAATGGCGGTGCTCCTGTCAATGTAGGAACTTATTATGCCAAGGTGACCGTAGCTAGTGATGATACCTATTTGGGAACGACGGCATATATCCCGTTTACCATTGTCCAGTCTGGCACCATCTTTGATGGTGGCATTAAAACCTATAAGGATAATACTGAAACAAATAACTTTACCTATGGCGATACCATCACTGTAAAGGTAATGCCAAAGGCAACAGGCACTGCATCTAAAACAAATGGTTTGATGACGCTTAGCAGTTTTGCTGAACCAAAAGCAAACCAAATGGCGCTGTTTGTGGGAGATACACAGATTACAGAGCCAAAGACAGTGACAAATGGACAGGAGCTGATATTTACATACAATACCACAGACAAAGGCCTTAAAATCGACAGCAATATCATTACTGCAAAATATGTGGGTAACAATAATATGGCAAATTACAGCGATACAGTAACCATTACCCTAAATAAAAAGACTATCACCTCTGCAGTGGTCAATACTTCAGATGTTTCCGCAAGCAAGGAATATGACGGATCAAACAACTTTACAGGCATTGCTTTGACTTTAAGCAGCAGTGATATATTATCTGTTGATAAGGTAACTGCCACTGCAAAGGGTACTGTAACCGATGCCAATGTTGGTGAAGATAAAGCTCTTACCATAACAAGTGTTACATTAAACGGTGATAATAAAGACTATTACAGCCTTGACAATTCTGCTGTCAGCGGAAATGTATCTATCACACAGGCGACTATCACAGGAGTAAATCAAGAACTGCAGATTGTAAAAGGCTTGGCAAAGGAATATACCTTTGATTTAGCTAATCTGCTGCCAGCTTTATCCGATGGCAAGAGCTTTGGAGATATTACATATAAAGTAGAAAATGTAACAAATACAGATAATGTTTTGGCACCCAATCCTGCTAATGAGAATATAGTTAATGGTAAAATCACCTTAAAGGCGGCAAATATGGATGTTAAGGACAAAACAGCAACGGTACAAATCAATGTAAAATCAACGAACTATAAAGACTTTACTGCTGATTTAACTGTAAAAACCATAGACAAGACACCCCTTACTATTGAAGCTGTGTTTACAGGTGGAACCTATAACGGAAAACCTTATGCTTACACAGGTACACCAACTTTCAAAAATGGTGAAGAAACTCTGTCTGGCATTACCTGTACAGCAAAATATGTGGGCAGAGACGGTACAACCTATGAGGAAAGTGAAACTGCACCAACTAATGCAGGAAAATACAACCTTATACTTACTGTCAGCGGTGAAAGTGCAAATACCTATGCCGGCACAACTACTATAGGCTTTGAAATCACGAAAAAACAAATTACAGCTAAGCCTAATGATGCAAGCATACAGTCCAACGCTTCTTTCCCTGCATATACCTGGAGTATTGATACAGGCATAGCAGGAGAAACCATTACAGCAGCCAATGCAAAAGATGTTGTAATGGAGGCACAGGAAAACGGCAAAAAGCTTGATGCTGTAAAGGTGGGTACCTTTGATATTGTATTCACCACAGCACCTGTTTTTAACCAAAAGGGTGACATCGAGAAAAACTATGATATTCAAATGGGTAAAGGTAAGCTGACAGTTACACAGTACAACCCTGGCGGAGGAACTCCAAGCGGTGGAGGATCTTCAAGTGGCAGCGGTTCTTCCTCTAGTGATAAGAAGGATAGCGATACTACAGTAATCACACCGCCTGCAATAACAGAAATTCTAAATCCTCCGACCAAGGCCACAGCAACTATACCTTCTACAGTAACAAACGGTACAGCCAATGTAACCCTATCCCAAAGTACAGTTGCAGATGCTATCAGCAAAGCACAGGCAGAAGCAAAGAAAAACGGTACAGAGGAAAATGGTATTGCAGTGGAAATCAAGGTAGATACCAAAAACAACACCCCAAGCAGCCTTTCCGCAAATCTGCCAAAGGTATCGGTAGATGCGCTGGTTAAGGCAGAGGTAAAGGATGTTTGCATTAGCAGTGGTGCAGCAGCAATTAACCTTAACCTTGAAACACTGAAAACAATCCAAAAAGAAATAGACGGTGATGTGACTGTTTCTGCTAAAAAGGTGGACAACAGTACCCTTTCTGCTGAAGCGAAAGCACTTGTAGGCAATCGTCCTGTGTTCGATTTTAGCATCACAGGTACAAACGGCAAAAAGGTAACAGACTTTGGCAAAGGCATGGTTTCCGTTTCTATTCCTTACACCTTAGGTGCAAATGAAAAGGCTGGAAATGTGGTAGCCTACTACATTGACAATGAAGGAAAAGTACAGGAAATACCAAACTCAGTTTATGATGAGAAGACCAAAACCTTGATGTTTACAACCAACCACTTCTCCCAATATGCAGCAGGCTATAAGGAGGATAAAGTAACCACCTTTACTGATATTGCAAACCATTGGGCAAAGGAAGTAATTGAGTTTGTAACAGCAAGAGGACTGCTTGGCGAAACAGAAAAAGGGAAATTCTCTCCGGATGGAGCCATGACAAGAGGAATGTTTGTTACTGCCCTTGGCAGACTTGCAGAGGTGGATGTTTCAAGCTACAAGACCTCAAAATTCACTGATGTGAAAGTGGATAGCTGCTATCTGCCATACATTGAGTGGTCAAATAAAAATGGCATCCTGAAGGGTGCAACAGAAACAACCTTTGCTCCCGACCAAAGCATAACCCGTGAGCAGATGGCAGTGATTATGACAGATTATGCAAAGGTAATGGGCTTTGAGCTGCTGCAGGTACATGCAGGAAATACCTTTGCCGACAATGCTAACGTCGGAAGCGATGCTAAAACAGCAGTGAAGCAAATGCAGATAGCAGGAGTTCTTACAGGAAAGAACAGTAACGTGTTTGATCCACAGGGTACAACAACCAGAGCAGAAGTCAGTGGACTTCTTAAGCGTTTTGCAGAGCTTGTGATTAATAGGAATACTGCAGAGGGCTGGCTGCAAAATGACAGCGGCAGCTTGCTTTATTACAAGGAGGGCAAGGCTCTTACAGGCAAGCAGACCATTGACGGTGTAAGCTATGAATTTAACCAATATGGTGAAACTATATTAAAGCCAAGCTCTACGGCTGAAACTAACACTCCTAAAGTTGAGAATAATACTACTAAAGTTAATACTAACACTACACAAAAGGACAAAACAAATACAGTAAAAAAACCTGCCTATAAAACTTACACTGTTAAAAAGGGCGATTGCTTCTGGTCTATTGCCAGAAAGTTTAAAGTTAATATATACACTCTCCTAAAGTTGAACAATAAGAGTATTTCCAGTATTATTCGCCCTGGCACTGTACTGAAGATACCACAGAAGTAAATATTTCTAAATTACATTTTTAAATATTCGGCTAAAAAATACAAAGGGACAGCACTTAATATGGTGCTGTCCTTTTCTCAGTGTGTCCAGTATGGGAATAATCTAAGGGGTGAAAGTCCCCAGTGTGGATTGATAGTGCCAAACACATAGCCAGGAGCAAGGGTGGCGACTTTAATTCATCACGTTTTATATTTATATCAATACTCTCATTTTTATCAGTTACATCAATAAAAATAAATTTACTAAAATATTGTTATAACCTCATCTCTACAATTTTTTTAGGTCTTCCTATCCCTTTATCAACAGTATTTGTCACTACTTCTGCATATCCAGCACATATAAATTTTTCAAGCAATCTTCTTCCACTTCTTTCAGTCACACCTAGGTAATGTCCAAAAGTATCTGAGCTAAATGTATTTTTGTTGGTTTTTTTCATTATTGAAACTATCTTTGAAAGATAGGTAGAACTCACACCAACCTTTTTTGCTATTTCATTAATTTTTTCATCATATACTAGCAAATCATAATTACTTTCATTTGTATCACAAATTGGACCTCTAGCCTTGCTATTTTCATCAACTATATAAAAAGCTGCATTTGAACACTTCTCAGCTATTTCCAAAGCAATGGTTGCATTATACTCTGCATTCCATCCTGTATTTCCAAAGCCCAAGCCTGAATAAATTGTAATACCATTCATATCAAAGTTTTTTACAATTTTAAGAAAACTATTAATTATTAATTCATCCTCTAAAGTCCTTCTTGTGCCAAAAATTATGTATTTATCTGTACCAAGTTGAAAAAAGCTGGCTTGTACTTCCCTTACATAATTAATTAGCTCCTTTTCTACTGAATTCCTTTTAATTAAATTATCATATTGAGAAGTTATCTGAGCTTTTATATTTTTTAGCTTTAGTATCTGTATAGCAATTTGATTAGCCTTAATTTCGCTTGTCCTTACTTTATTTATAAGATTTTGCATTGATAATTTAATTAAAGGTACTGTCATACTCAGTCTATAAGCAGGTAGCTTTCTTTCTTTTAATTCATTATATACAGCTCCTAATGCACTTATTATAATATCTACCTTTCCTTCTTCCCATAATTGTATATGCCTTTTTGTATACTCCTCTTCAGATATACCATCTTGATATGGCATAGTATATATATTTTCAATTTTTATACCAAATTCATTTGCTATTTCCTTTACAAGGTTTTCTTCTACTATGTCAATGCTCATTCTCTTAATTGGCTTATTGTCATTTTCTATTTCCCAAAAAGTTTTCATTATACTAGAATCATTTCTCATTATGGCTTCATAGGGCTTATTAAGCTTTGAGTACTTCTCTGCTTCTCCTAGTACTGCAATTCCAGTAAATAATAACCCGTCTGCCTTATAAGAGCAATCATCTATAATCTCCATTACTTCTTCAACTTTTTCTTTTCTATAAGGAATTGGTTCCACAAAGGGGTAATACTCATTTATTACATTTATTACCTTATCAACAGAATCACCAGGACCTATTACACCAATTTTCATTTATATACCTCCATTAAATAATTTCAAACAATCTTTATTCTCTAATAATTAATTTCAAACTTATTATACACTATGTATTTGGGATTATATAGTTAATGTAATTTATTTTATTGTTATATTTCGACAATAAATAACTCTACTAATTTTAATTAAGTGTTATCTCAGAAGCATTAAGGTTTTCGGAAAATATTACAACCTATTATCCATCCCCTATAATTTTGTTAATTCTAATCCTTGCTATAATTATATATTCTTTGTAAGCTGAGCAACCTTCTGATAATATTATTAATAAATAGCATAAAATGTCAAGAACATTTTTCCACAACAGCTATAATTAAATTTGTGAGGTTTATAAAAATGGATTATTATAATAGAATTCAAAGGTCAATTGATTATATTGAAAGGAACTTGGATTCGGAGGTTACTCTAACTCAAATAGCAGACCAAGCTTATTGTTCTTTATACCATTTTCATAGAATTTTTCAAGCTATGGTTGGTGACTCAGTAAAAGAATACATAATAAAGAGAAGATTAACAGAAGCAGCAAGTGAGTTAATTAATTCAACTGTTAAGATAATTGAAATTGCATTTAAATATCAGTATAAAACACACGAATCTTTTAGCAGAGCATTTTACAAAACATTCGGAGTTTCACCAAATGAATATCGTAAGTTTAAGAATAACATTCCTACATTTGACAAAGTCAACTTATATGAAAATATATATAGTTCAAAGTTACATGGAAATTTAATTGGCCCTGAGATAATTACTAAGGAGGATTTTAAGGTTATTGGAGTTGCATCGAATACTACTAAAAATAGTGAAGTTGATTTTAAACAAATACCGAAATTTTGGAATAAGTTTTTTAATCTAAAGCTTGAAGAAAAAATTCCCAATAAGGTATATATAGATACTTATTTAGGGTATAGTTGTGATTTTGATGAACATTCAAATTATACATATTTTATTTGTAGTGAAGTTAATAATATCTGTATTGTGCCTAATGGTATGGTTAGCAAAACCATACCTGCTTCTAAATATGCAACTTTTAAAATAAAAGGTCAGTTCCCAGAATTGCTAATAAATGCTTGGAGGTATATTTACAACACATGGCTACCTAATTCGGGATATGAACTTACTGATAAAGCTGATATAGAAGAACTAAACCTAAGTCGAATAAGTATGGATATTCCAGAAGTAACAATTTACCTTCCGATAAAATAGGTAAAATCAACAAAATATTTGTATCCATAACTCTAATAACTTAAATATAAAAGTATTTGTATAAAGGCTGGTGATTTAATGAAAAAGCTCATGGTCTCTTTAGTATTATTGCTCTTAACTATAGCAGCCGGATGTAATAATCAAAACAAATATCCATTATCAAAAAACGCTACTAGTATCAATAATGTTGAGGCAACAACCATTATTGAAGACTTAAGTTCTTATTTTAAAGGATATGACGCATGTTTTTTGTTATACGACCAGAATAAAAACACCTACACAATTTATAATGAAGCTAAAAGTCAGAAACCTGTTTCTCCATGTTCTACCTTTAAAATTATTAATTCCTTGATAGGTCTTGAAACTAAGGTATTAGAAGATGAAAACACCCTGATTAAATGGAATGGAATACACTATTCCAATGATGAATGGAACAAAGACCAAACTCTCACCTCCGCAGTTCAAAAATCTGCATTTTGGTACTTTCAACAAGTTGCTACTAATGTAGGTTCTGATAGAATGCAGGCTTATTTAAAGGATATCAATTATGGTAATAGTGATATTTCCGGAGGAATAGATCAATTTTGGCAGCAATCTACATTAAAAATATCTCCAAAGAACCAAATTGAATTACTACAGCAAGTTTACACTTATCAAGCACCTTTTTCAAAAAGAAACATAGATATTGTTAAAGAGATTTTAGTTTTGTCTGAAAAAAATGGTGTGATAATATCAGGTAAAACAGGCTCAGGTTTACAAAGTGGTAAGTTTATAAAGGAATTAGAAGATGAATATGTTAATGGTTGGTTTGTAGGATACATGGAAAAGGACAATAATGTATACTACTTTACAACTAATTTAGAAGCAGCAAAAAATGCTACTGGATCAGTAGCTAAGGAAATAACACTAGAAATTTTAAAAGATAAGGGATATAGGTGATAGGCTGATGGGGTCTGTCACCTATATTCATATTGACACTTACCAAAATTAGGATTAATATAATATTAGATTGACTGACTTACTTGTCAATCATTATAACTTTAAGGAGTTAACTATGGGTCGAAACGAAGAATCAAATCAAAAGATAAGAGACGAGCGAAAAGATCAAATATTAAATGCTGCATTGAAAATTTTTGCAAGAAAAGGAATTGGCTCGACTAAGGTAAGTGATATAGCCTCCGCTGCTGGTGTAAGTCATGGACTTGTATACCAACACTTCAGATCTAAAGAGGAGATATTTGAAATTCTTGTTGAAAATGCAATGGAACTAACTAAACAAGCAGCAGAAGTAATATCTAAAATTCCAGTGTCACCAATTAATAGAATAAAAACTTACTTTGAAAGCTTCATACAAGATCTTGAAAGGCAAAGGCAGGAAGGCGACTATCCATATTATTTTTTGATAATGATACAGGCTACAAGCTTTGAAACCATATCAGAAAGGGTAGTTGAAATTTTAAACGCTCAACCTTTCCCATTAGGTACATTTTTCTTTGACACAATTATTGAGGGACAGAAACTAGGAGAGATTGTACAGGAGGATCCTATGATGCTTACATCAACTCTTCTTCAGTTGTCATTAGGTATAGCTCTATGCAGTACTCCAGGTAAAAACCCCATGCCTACACCGGATATTCATACTATACTTAAAATGTTAAAGCCATAGGGCTGTGGTTGTCATCCTGAACCTAGTGAAGGATCTTTTTCCTAGATATTATTAAAATCCTTCACTAGGCAGGATTCATTGCTTGCCATAATATCAATCATATAAAGTAACTATGAAACTTCACCTTATTTAACGGGATAACACCCTAGTGGCAGGCCTCTGCGCCTGCAGACCAACAGCATTTTATTATGCTGCCTGTTATTAGGAGAGTACTCAAAGAAGAGGTGGAAGCCTGCCACTACAGTTTCATCCTTTTTTGTGCCAGCATGTTGGCATGGGAGTACTATGAAAGATTATCATTAATTAATTTTATCGGAGGAGTAAAAATGGATAATAAAAAAGTAATAATAATTGGTGGTGGCATTGCTGGACTCTCAGCAGGCTGCTATCTTCAAATGAACGGGTATGATACAGAAATATTTGAGCTTCACAACATCCCAGGTGGCTTATGTACTGGATGGAAAAGAAAAGGGTATACCTTCGATGGGTGTATACATTGGCTTTGTGGTTCAAATCCTAAGGATGAGCTTTATACAATATGGGAAGAGCTTGGGGCTATACAGGATAAAAAAATTGTGAACCATGAAATATATATTGGTACAGATTTGGGAAATGGTAAATCCTTTTCAGCTTATACTGATGTGGACAAGCTAAGGTTGGAGTTACTCAAATTTGGTTCTGATGATAAGGCTTTAATTGAGGACTTTATTGATGGAATAAATATAGTCAGAAAATCCAACATGCCTGTTTTAAAGTCACCTGATTTATATAACATGTTTGATGGATTAAAGTTCCTATCTAAAGAGCTTCCGCTAATAAGACTTATGAATAAGTGGAAAAAGGTATCTCTTGCTGACTTTCAAAGAAAGTTTAAAAGTTCCATTTTGAATCAGAATTTTGTACAACTCTTTGGAATGCCTGATGATATGCCTGTTTTTGCTTTGATTTATACCTTAGCTCTACTTGGGAACAAGGATGCAGGTTACCCAATAGGAGGCTCATTAGATTTTGCTAAATCAATAGAAAAAAGATACACCAGTCTTGGTGGAAAGGTAAATTATGACTCTAGAGTGGAAAAAATTATTGTAGAGAATAATAATGCAAAAGGCATAAGACTTAATAATGGGAAAGAATATTTTAGTGATATTGTTATATCTGCAGCAGATGGCCATTACACAATATATAACATGCTTGATGGCAAGTATATAGATGAGGAAATTGCAGGGTATTATAAAAACTTCCCTCTTTTCTCGCCAATTATTCAAATATCCCTAGGTGTTGCAAGGGAATTCAATGATATACCAGATACAATTACAACATATTTTTCATTAGATGAACCAATTATTATTGATCCTAAAAACACTATAAATACACTTGGAATCAAAATATTTAACTATGACCCTACCTTAGCTCCTGAAGGAAAAACATCAATTGCAACTGTTATTAATACAGATTATGAATACTGGGTTAACCTTAAAAAGGATAATCCTCAAAAATATAGTGAGGAAAAGGATAGAATTGCAATGTCAGTAATAAAAGCACTAGATAAAAAATATGGAAACATTAACGATAATGTTGATGTTTATGATGTTGCAACTCCAGATACCTTTGTTAGATATACCAACAACTGGATGGGAAGCTTTGAAGGTTTCATACCAACAGTTGATACCTTTGGAAAAAAATTAAAGAAGACTTTACCTGGACTTGATAATTTCTATATGATTGGACAATGGGTACAGCCCGGTGGTGGTCTCCCAACTGGAGGAATGCATGGAAGGTATATTACACAATTATTATGTAAAAAGGATGGAAAAGAGTTTAGGTCAACAAAAGAATAATATTGAATTTTTGATATATCTGTAGTAGTCCATGTTCCCAAATCGACAGGGCATCAGTGGTTATGTAGATACCTTCATCAATAGTAGGAATCCCATATCTTAAAGATGCCCAAAGCCGCTGTAGGAACATGGTCCACTACTAATATTTGCTATTAACCCTCAATAAATTCTATAGCATCCTTTAAATATACATCGAAATTATCAGGATAATCATGTTTTAAATCCTTAATGACCTTAAAGGTATTTGAAATATTCCTCTTATTTAGCATGTCTACAAACTTTCTTGTACATTCAAAACAGTCATCATCCTTATCACCACAAATAATATATCCCTTAATGCCCTTTGATTCAAGATTATCTAATAAATGCTCCCACTCATCAATTTCTGGTAACCAGGGACCAGTAAAAATAAAACCTTTTACATTAACAGAATTATTTAATATAGAATATAATGCAGTTCTTGCACCAGCAGAAAACCCTCCAATAATAATATTATTTGAATCAATATTATTATCCTCTAATAGCTTCTCATAATGTTCTTTTACTTCCTTACTTCCCTTTTGGAAATCATCCCAGAAATAAGCATCAGAAAATCCAATTTGAGAGGACTGAGGTAATGCTAATATATAATTATCCTTTTGGTATGAACTCCAATAATTATTTGCAATAGAAATATTTTCTTCATTTCCATGTAGAGCAATTATTAATGGATATTTTTTGTTTTCTACAAGATTATTAGGCTTAATAACTTTTATATCAGATTTTAAATTTTCTTTTGCTTTCAACTCTCTATTCTTACAAATATTCGCTAATTCATCAAATTCACTATACTCCCTTAAAGCTTTTAAATCATCATCTTCGATTAAATAACTATATGAATACCAGTAACCCTTTTCAACTATTGCTTCCTTCATAATATCCATTGCCAATTCAGTAAGTCCAGCCTTACATGCAAAGCAATATCTAAAATTATATATTTGTGCAGTATTCCCTTCAGCATTGGCCTCATTTTCAGTAATAAAATTATATGCTTCTATGTACTTTTCTTCCATATATAAATCTATAGCTGCATTTAATAAGCTTGTATATGTTATTTTACTCATTTTAAGTTCCACCCTACTTCTTTTATTAATAATTCGACTTAAACTTTTTAATATATTCAGCTGCTGATCTATTCATTTCCAATGAGAAATCTGACATATATTTACGGTTACAGAAGGCTTTAATATCCTCACTGATGTTTTTATCTACTAAACCTGCCTTCTCATATCTCATATTATGCATTTTTACATGTTCTTCCATTGTTAACCTATGATATTTATTTTCAGAAACTATATATTCCTTTTCAAAGCGTGCAGGTTTTTTTCTATTCCTTTGAGCTTCTACAGGATATCCGTATACTACCATTGCTGCAGGTAAAACATAGTCAGGAAGCTCTAATAGTTCACTAAGGGTTTCACAGTTTTCAATTATATCACCAATATAGCAGGAACCAATCCCTAGAGATTCTGCCGCTACTACTGTATTTTGAGCAGCTATAATTGCATCAGCACAAGCTAAAAGTATATCTCCCTCACCTGGTTTTCTTGGATTGCAGTCTTCAAAACAGAAGGAGTCAAACCATCTCTGATAATCTGCAAGGAATACAAGCACCAATGGAGCCTTTGCAATAAATGGTTGGTTGTCACAAGTAATTGATAATTTTTCCTTTAGTACTTCATCTGTAATATCAAGTATGCTATAAAGCATCATTGCACCTGCAGTTGGAGCCTCAAAGGCTGCGTTCAAAATTTCACTTTTTATTTCAAGTGAAATTGTCTTGTCCTCATATACTCTTATGGATTTTCTATTTTTTATTTGTTTTAGAACATCATTCATAATTTTACCACCTCTACAAATTAAATTATTAAACATTAATGTATTTAATGATTTATTCTGAACATCAATTCCTTAATTTTATTTTTCTAGCTTTCTTTCAAATATAGCTTCAAAATCCTTTGCTCTTCCCTCCATAGTATAATATAAAGGTATAATTTGAATAAGTCTCCACCCCTGCTTTGCATGTTCATTGATAACTTCCTGATGGTTATCCCCTGTAAATAGTCCTCCCATAGAACAATTCACATATTTGTACTCGTACATGTTATCCCTCCCCATATTTTCCAATTGCCTAAAACTAATTATACTCTACAAATCCTTCCCTAGCAAGCCTTTAGACACATTACATCAGTGCCATATAAAAGGGGTTTGTAAAATTACGAAAAAATAAATTTTTCTTTATTGACCTCGGAATACCCCTAAA
>JARDZI010000258.1 GCA_029240935.1 Clostridiales bacterium | reverse complement strand
ACAGATTTTTTGGATTCATAGTTGTTTGAACACTTGGATTTAAAGTTAATAAAAACTTTTATCTGTAATTTTACATCAACCAAATTTTGTTGGTCATCTATTTTAATTATATCCATTATTCTACATTTCGTTTCTACAATTTCACATTGAATGTCCTGGTATATAGGCAACTCAAAAACTTTCTGTTGCTCTTCTTTAAATATACAGGAGTCGAAGACTCTTGTTGCTTCAATACATATACTATCAGAAATAGTAGGACACGGAAATGTAATATTCTCGATGGCTATACCAAGAGGTGAATCCCCCACGGGGATTGTATCTATTACCGTGTTTGTGCTTATATCTATTACAGATATATTGTCATCGACGAAATTTGTAACATAAGCAAAGTCACCATCTGGATTTATGGCTATGCCAAAAGGCCCAGTACCAACTGTTATTGTTTCTATCACTGTGTTATTACTTGTTTCTATTACAGATACAGTGCCTCCAATACCATTTGTAACATAAGCAAAGCTGCCATCTGGAGTGATTGCTATACCAGTAGGCCCAGTACCGACAGTTATGGTATCTACTACTGTGTTGGTATTCGTATCTATTATAGATACTGTATTAGTTGCAACGCTTTGCCCTTGATTTGCTACATAAGCAAAGTTACCATTTGGAGTTATGGCTATGCCCTGCGGAAAATCTCCAACTGATATAGTCTCTACTACTGTATTCAAAGCAGTATCAATCACAGATACATTATCCGAGTTTGCATTCGAAACAGAAGCAAAACTACGATTTGGGGTTATGGCTATGCCGACAGGATCATTGCCAACGGGGATGGTATCCACCACTAGATTTGTACCTGTATCTATGACTGAGACATTATTAGTAACAGAGTTGGTCACATAGACGAAATTTCCATTTGGTGTTACAGCTGCTCCAGAAGGGGACGAACCAACAGTTATAGTATCTTCAACAGTGTGTGTGCATGTATCTATAACTGATACTTTGTTTGAGTTTGCAACATAAGCTAAAGTAGGCATGCTCTCATCTCCTAATACTTGTCTTACTAAAATATATGACAGCAAGTTGAAATGAGTGAATAGTGTAGGTGACATAGATTGTAAAATTATTATGCATTAAAGTAATAAATAGAAACATAGATGCCAGGCACAAAGTTATCCAGTTGTTGAATATATTCTAACTAGAACACACTATCCATTGTGAGGCCGTAGCATTGGCGGTTCGGGAGTTATAAAAAGGTATAACCTCTGTTTGCATTTAAGCAACAGAGGTTTATTTTTTATAAAAACTCTTAAGCTCTGTATTTGACTATGTATGCTTAACGGCTATAGATAAAGGACAAGGTACCTATCCTGTTATCCCCTGATTTGGGGAATTTTTGTTTGCAGGAGTTGACAATTACGCAGAATCAGAGGATTTTAAGGAGTTGTATAATTTTATGAAAAGGTTTGGTCAGAAAAAGCTGCGAACGGGCTGCCAGATAGCAGTTTTAAGGCTATGCTCCAGATAGTAGAGCCATTGGGGACCGCATGACCAAACAAAGAAGAGTATTTCATGCAGTACATATCAAGCATCAAGCTGGTAATTTACTAAGGAAAATGAAGCTTGTAATTATTATAAAGGACTTGCTATAATTCTATCAAGAGGTGGTGGAATTGGAGTGGATAAAAGCGCTGAAGGAATCGATTGATTATATGGAAAAGCACCTGCTTTCAGACTGTACGATGGAGAAAGTAGCAGACTACGTTCATATTTCTCCTTTTTACTTCCAAAAAGCATTTAAGATGATGACAGGTTATACCATAGGAGAATATATAAGAAACCGGCGCCTATATCTGGCGGCACTTGATCTAATAAAAACAGAAGAAAAGGTAATTGAGCTGGCTTACCGCTATGGATATGATACCCCAGAAAGCTTTACTAAGGCGTTTAGTCGCTTTCATGGATTATCCCCGATGC
Organism: Clostridiales bacterium; assembly: GCA_029240935.1. Taxonomy (GTDB): domain Bacteria; phylum Bacillota; class Clostridia; order Clostridiales; family Caloramatoraceae; genus JARDZI01. The sequence goes on along the minus strand of JARDZI010000258.1, from coordinate 3,136 downwards.
AAATGAAGAAGCTGCCCTATAAAATCAAACCATTTCTTCCTTTGAAAATAAGTATATCTGTAAAAGGAGGAGATCAGATGGAATACAGCATCGAGTCGATGGAGGCCTTTGAGGTAATTGGAATTGGACGTAGGTTTTCCTATGAGGAAGCTTTTGATAAGATTCCTTCTTTTTGGCGGGAATGGAAAAACGAAAGGGATTGTACAAAGGAAACAGACTTATTCGGATATTGCATAGGAAAATATGGAATAAGCATTGATGAAGGATTGAATAGTAGCGATTTTTACTATCTGATTGCAGGAGACTATAAAGGGAATTTAGGTCAAGAAGGATTTAATATAGTTAAGATTCCGGCGCTTACCTGGGCAAAGTTTCGTTGTATAGGTCCAATGCCAGAGGCTTTACAAGCGTTAAATACCAGGATTTTTAATGAGTGGCTTCCAGAAAATGTGGACTATGAAATTGCTTCGGGATACAACATAGAGATCTATGAAGAAGGAGACATTAACAATATAAACTACCGGAGTGAAATTTGGATTCCGGTAAGGAAGCAAACTAAAAAGCAAGACAAATCAAAGACAAATCAAAGCTGAAAAAGACAGGATAAGATGCATATTGTGCGATAGAATAAACCTACGAAAAAGAAAGGAATGATTCTATGGAAACACAATATGTATCTTATCTTAAATTAGAAGGAAGTTTTGAAGAAATCGGAAGGCAAATGGCAAGAAAGATAAGAGAACGAAGCGCAATCTTGCCGGCACCAGAGTATTTTAGCGAGCGTGAATTAGAAGAAGCAATAGAACTTTATAAAACCTATTGCCCGGGCCTTATACAAGAGCTGGAGGGATATGCGGACGCATGCAGTATCGCATTAAGTGACATTGCTTACACTTGGATGACATACCTGAAACCGCACTGTTCTAGTCTGATTGTGGGAGGAAGTCTTATGAAGGATGGACATACCAGACTTATAAGAAATTATGAGTTTAGTATAGCGGATGAGGATCTTATGCTATGCGAGACAAAGCCAGAAGGAAAGTATGCACACATTGGAGGAAGCATCGCACTCTTTGGAAGGACGGAAGGTATTAATGAATGCGGTCTTGCTGTATCCATGTCCTCTTGTGGATTTCCCGTGAGCAATTTGGAAGGTATGCGTCCTCCGAAGGTAAAAGGACTCCAGTTTTGGGCCGTAATAAGGAGCTTGCTTGAAAACTGCAAGGACGTAGAGGAAGCCATGGAGCTGGTGCAAAAAATGCCTATTGCTTACAATATCAACCTTTATATAGCAGATGCAAATGGGAATGGTAGTATTGTCGAGACTATGGATGGAGAGTTTTCCTTCGAACGGATTTCCTCTAAGAGTGAGAAAAAGTATCTGTGCGGAACAAACCATATTGTCATTAAATCCTTCCAGAAATTCGAACCGTTTGCAATGAGGAATTCAATTGTTCGTTTACAGACACTAGAGCGCTTTATGGAAGTCAGGAAAAACCTGGAGGAATACGAGGTCAAAAAGCTTTTCTTGAATAAGTATCCGGAGGGCATGAGTGTTTATTATTATGATGACTGGTTTGGAACCATCAAATCAGTGGTCATGGATACAAGCAATCGTTCATTTCAGATTTGCTGGCTTGGACAAAAAGAAAACGGATGGGAAGAATACAGGATAGGAACAACATTTATGGATCAAACACTGGAAAAGCGGTATGAGAGAGAACAGGCAGACGCAACATTTTTTGAAAAGGTCTATCTATAAAACAGTAAAATATTTATTAAATAATCAAAACAAGTGATGTTTTTCACATGGTGCAATACGGATCTATGTCAGCACTTGTTTTTGAATGACATAGAAAAGGTGGCAGGCGCGACGTATAGACGGTTATTGCACATAAGATAAGTGACTGGGAAGCCTCCAAAGTTATCTAGTTAGCATGACTATATGATAACTAGAACACACCATCCATGTTGAATGCGTTGTAGGAATACAAAGGATAGAATCTACGAAATAGCAGTGTTTAAAAGGGTTACGGACTATTTTCAGCTTATAAAGATGGTGATGATTTTAGAAAAAAAGTGCCAATTGGCGAGCTGGAAGTTTGAATTGCTTTGCGAATTGCTTAAAAGTTGATATGAAAATATAAATATGAAACCGAGTGTAATGAATAATGTAAATTCAACACTCGGTTTTCATTTATAATAGTAAAACAATTTTACTTATCAGTTTGTTAATGACAATTAATAATATTTGATCTTTTTAGTTTCAGTGAGACTGAATTCTTCCGCTATCCCGCATGGCCAGATTTAGAGAGCTTAAACATTTCAGTGATCCGAAGCACTGAATCATATAGTTGACCGGTAAACTATATGGCGTTATAATTGCATTATGATTTACTGGTTAACTAATGTTATTACTAAAGTAGGTGATATTATGGGATTTAGTTTAAATAAAGCTGTTAAGCCTCAAACAGCAGAACTTAATAGAAAAGCTATGGTATTCTCCAATGAATTTTCCCCAATCAAACGATTGTACGTAGAAGGTAAAAAGGAAAGGTTTAGTAAAAAAGATTTGATGGTTATGTTAAAAAGCATAAGTAAAATTTACAAAGTACCTTTTTCTATGATTAAAACTGTGAAATTAATTAAAGCTGATCGTCCTGGAACTACGAAGCGATTAACACAAGAAACATTTAATGACTTCGAGGAGTTGCTGGAGTCATTAGGCGTTGATGATTACGGATTTTTCGAGGTTACACCTGAACGCCTTTTTAAAGGATGTGGTGTTCCACATAAATACGCTTTAGTTTTTTCATCAAGAATGGATATTGACGCGTTTAAAGAAGCACCAAGTATGGAGTGTCAACTCGAAGTTGCAAAAATATACTCTAAAACAGGAGATATCGCAAATAAAGTAGCAACCTATTTACAGAGTAAAGGAGTTGGAGCAAGTCCGAATCATTCAATGGGTGGTCAACTTGATTATTCAATGGCTGCAGAATGGGCAGGCATTGCTGTTACTGGAAGGCATAGTATGGCAATTACTAAAAAGAATGGGCCATGTCATCGTATTTCTGTTGTTTATACAGATATTGAAAACCTAAATGATTATATTTCACGCAAGAATAGTGACATG
>JARDZI010000257.1 GCA_029240935.1 Clostridiales bacterium | reverse complement strand
CAATTGTTTTATACTTATATAATTCGACACAAATTAGAAAAATCCTTTTTGTAATATAAAAAAAGCTGCTGACATAATATGTATGTCAACAGCCTGAAAGCAGCCTTTGGCTGCTTTTCTATTGTTCCATTTGTTTACCTAGGAAGGATGCTGCAGTTTCAGATAACTTTTTCTCAAGCTCTCCCATAGAAACATTTGCTTCCTTGGACATGATTACAACTGCACCAATGGCATCCCCTTCTGCAATTATTGGGGCAATTACCTGAGCAGTATATGCTGTTCCATCCTCTTCATCATTAGTAATTGCAAAGCCCTTTCCGCCATCCTTACTGTTATGCAGAACACTCTTTCTTTCTGTCATTACTCTTTCTATGTCCTCGCTAATTCTTTTTTCCATATATTCCTTCTTAGTAATGCCTGCTGCTGCTATTACAGTGTCCTTGTCACAAATGAGTATAGAGCGGCCAATGGACTGTTGGAGTGCCTCTGCATATTCCTTTGCAAAATCACTTAGTTCTCCAATTGGTGAGTATTTTTTAAGTATTACTCCGCCCTCTCTGTCTGTAAATATCTCAAGAGGGTCCCCTTCTCTTATCCTCAATGTCCGTCTGATTTCCTTTGGTATAACAACCCTTCCAAGGTCATCAATTCTTCTAACTATACCAGTTGCTTTCATTAATGTCCCTCCTTATTATCCACAATTTACTATGTAAACTGATCTATAATATTAATTTCTTCAAATTTGAAAAAATTATACCCAAAATAAAGTAGAAGAATAAAAATTTTAGCAAAAAACTAAAATTTTTAGCACTTTTCTTTTATTTATATTTTATTTCTCCATTTCCATCCACGGGAGTAATAAAATTAGATACACTTCTAGGTTTACACAATACTATCTAATTTATGCACAATTAATAACAAAACAGCTATGAAAGTCTGACTTTGTCATTGTTAACGTAGTGAAGAATCTTTCCCTGTAATGCATTAGGATCCTTCACCTCATTCAGTATGACACTGCCGCTGGCAGTGACTTTCATAACAATGACAGTAAGTAAAGTTTTGACAAAAATAAAGGGTGACTGACGCGTTTACGTCAGTCACCCTTTACCTATTTTACTACTTCAACAGCTATATTAAGCTTCTCTCCATTTATATTACATTCTGTATATTCCCTAGCCACATTATATTCTATTTTAGCAGCAAGAGTTTCTTTTTGAATATAATCAGCAAACCTTTTTATAATGTCCTCAAGCATGCTGTTGCCTTCAACATATAGATTGATCTTATCTGATACCTCAAAACCACTTTCTTTTCTCATGTTTTGAATTTTACTGATAATCTCTCTTATGTTTCCTTCTTCCCTTAGTTCATCAGATATTAAGGTATCAAGAACTACACCTATCTGTCCCTCTCCAGCAAATGCATAGCCTTCGAGACCCTGCATGGTTACAAGTAGATTTTCACTGTTTAATTCAACTTGAACATCGCCAATATTCACAATAACAGCCTCTTCACCTTTTACCTTTTGAGCAAGCTCCATTTGGTCAAAGGATGCAATTACATTCTTTATTGCTGGTATGAGCTTACCATAGGTCTTCCCAATTACTGGCAGATTAGGCTTGATTTCAAAATTAACATACTTTGAAACATCAGCGCCAAACTCAACTTCCTTTATATTTAATTCATCCTTGATAATTTCTCCATAATACTCTGGAAGTGTCTTTGCACTTATAAGCATTTTTGATAGTGGCTGCCTATTCTTAATGATAGCAGCATTTCTGGCACTTCTTCCAAGCTTAACTATCCTGTATGCCTCTTCCATCTCTCCCTCTAGGTCTGAATTTATTAACCCAGCATTATACTGTGGCCATGGACATAAATGAACACTTTCAGGTGCACTGCTATCAAGTGCAACAACCAGGTTCTGATATAATTCTTCTGTAATAAATGGTATAAATGGAGCAGCAATCAAACTCACTGTTTTTAGTACCCTGTAAAGAGTTACATATGCTCCTACCTTATCATCAGTTAATTCTTTACCCCAGAATCTGGCTCTGTTTCTTCTTACATACCAATTTGACAATTCATCAGTAAACTCTTCTATTGCAAGTGCTCCTTGGGTTATTCTATAGCCATTCAAGTGGTCATCAACATTTTTAACAAGTGTGTTAAGCCTTGACATAACCCATTTATCCATTATATTACCACTTACAAAATCTTCATATTTAGTTGGATCAAATTTATCTATATCTGCATAAAGCACATAGAATGAGTATACATTCCATAATGTACTTATGAACTTTCTTTGAGCCTCCTGAACAGCATCCTCAGAAAATCTTGATGGAAGCCATGGAGCACTTCCTGTATAGAAATACCATCTTGTAGCATCTGCACCCTCATTTTCTAAAACCACAGTCGGACTTATTACATTACCCTTATGCTTTGACATCTTTTGTCCATTTTTATCAAGAACATGACCTAAAACTATGCAATTTTCAAATGAATTTCTTTCAAATATTACAGTTGATATTGCATGTAGTGTATAGAACCATCCTCTGGTCTGATCAACAGCTTCTGATATAAAGTTAGCAGGGAAGTTTTGTTCAAACAATTCCTTATTTTCAAAAGGATAGTGATGCTGTGCAAATGGCATTGAGCCAGAGTCAAACCAGCAATCTATAACTTCTGATACCCTTTTCATTGGCTTCCCACAGTGTGGACAAGCAAGCTTAACCTCATCTATATATGGTTTATGAAGTTCAATATTTTCAGGAACATCTATTCCCTTATTTTTTAATTCTTCAATGCTTCCAACACACTCCCTGTGGCCACATTCACATTCCCATATTGGAAGTGGAGTTCCCCAGTACCTTTCTCTGCTTATTCCCCAATCTATAACATTCTCCAGGAAGTTTCCAAATCTTAATGTTCCTAAGGTTTCTGGATACCAATTGATTTTGTTGTTATTATCAACAAGCTTCTCTCTTAGTGCTGACATTCTTATAAACCAGGAGTCTCTTGGATAATATAAAAGTGCAGTATCACATCTCCAGCAGAATGGATAGGAGTGGGTAAAGTTTTCTGTCTTATAGAGTATTCCATTTTCCTTCATATAATCGATTATCTTAGAATCAGCCTTCTTAACAGGCATTCCCTTCCATGGCTCTACCTCTTCCTTAAACTTTCCTTCCACATCAACCAGATTTACCAGTGGTAAATCATATTGCTTTCCTAACATATTGTCATCTTCACCAAAGGCAGGTGCAATATGAACAATTCCAGAACCATCGGATAATGTTACAAAATCACCATGAACTATATAAAAAGCCTTCTTTTCAGGAGTATGGAATTTAAACATCTGCTCGTAATCTTTTCCAATTAGTTCTTCTCCTTTAAATTCTCTAACCAGTTCATATTCTCCATTAAGCCTTCCTAAAAGCTCCTTTGCAAGTATTAGATGTTGATTTTCATGTAAAACCTCAACATAGATATACTTTTTATTAACAGCTAAGGCAACATTGCTTGGTAAAGTCCATGGAGTAGTAGTCCAAACAAGTATATATTTATCTTCATCCTTGAGTTTAAATTTAACATAAACAGAACTGTCCTTAACATCCTTATACCCTTGAGCAACCTCATGGGAGGATAATGCAGTTCCGCATCTTGGACAATATGGAACAACCTTAAAGCCCTTATAAAGCAAATCCTTTTCCCATATTTGCTTTAATGCCCACCATACTGATTCTATATAATCATTATGATAAGTAACATATGGATTCTCCATATCAACCCAGTAACCAAGTCTCTCAGACATTTCCTTCCATTCCTTTGAATAGGTGAACACACTGTCCTTACATTTTTTTATAAAATCCTCTACCCCGTATTCTTCTATTTGGGGTTTTCCAGAAATTCCAAGAGCTTTTTCCACCTCAAGCTCCACAGGCAGTCCATGGGTATCCCAGCCTGCTTTCCTCAGTACCTTATAACCCTTCATAACCTTGTATCTAGGTATAATATCCTTTATTACTCTAGTAATAACATGACCTATATGGGGCTTTCCATTTGCAGTTGGAGGTCCATCATAAAATGTAAAGTACTCTCCATCCTGATTAGAATCAAAGCTCTTTTGAATTATGTCCTTTTCCTCCCAAAGCTTTAAAACATCCTTTTCCATATCCACAAAGCCCTTTGTGGAATCAATCTTTTTATACATTATTTCAACTCCCTTCAAATCAATAATTATAAAACACAAAAAAACCTCGTCCAAATAGGACGAAGTAAACTTCGCTATACCACCTATGGTACTAATTTCAAGCACTAATATGCCCTATCCTTTAACGCAGGATTACGAGTTGGCTTACTTAATTTCAGCCACCAGCTCCCAGGTGATTTTCATTAAATCCTCACTATGGGTTTCCACCATTCCCCACTCTCTGTAAGTTACAGATTTCACTACTTTTCCTTCTCATAGCTTTGAATCTATTTTATTACAAAATATTTCAACTGTCAACCCAGTCCCTCCAAACCTCTGGCTGATAGCCCAGGGTTGCCTGTTTTCCATTTCTGACTATTGGGGTTTTATATAGCTTGGGATTATTTAATAGCAATTCTTCCTTAACACTATCATTTACAATATGTTGAAGATTTAATCTCTCATATTCCTTTGACTTGCTATTTATCAACTCCTTAAGACCCACTGCCTGTTTAACACTTTGAAGTTCACCTTTGCTTAAACCTTTTTCCAGTAAATCGATATATTGATATTTTATTTTTCTTTCTTTAAAATACCTTTCTGCTTTTTTTGTATCGAAGCATTTACCTACTCCAAAAATTTGTATGTTCATATAACATTCTCTCTTCCCTAAGATTTATTCCATTAAAACCTTTAACATCCTTTGTGTATTGTTTATGAAAGCTTTCATAATCTGGTAGGTCTCTGTCTCCTCATACTTTACCATTTTAAATCCATTCTTAATCTCATAAATAGCTGCATCTGGATATGCCATAATAATCGGAGAATGAGTTGCAATAACAAATTGGGAACCATCTTCAACCAGTTCATGCATTCTACTAATCATAGACATTTGTCTTGAGGGGGATAGTGCCGCTTC
>JARDZI010000256.1 GCA_029240935.1 Clostridiales bacterium | reverse complement strand
AATATTATATAATATAAACATGCTTCATTAGCTCAGTTGGTAGAGCAACTGATTCGTAATCAGTAGGTCGGCGGTTCAAATCCGCCATGAAGCTCCAGAATAAAAAGATGCCAGTCATAGAAATTATGAAATCTCATAATCTCATATGGCTGGCACCTTAGCTACCTTAGCTATTTCCCTGTACTTAAAAATTGTGATAAAAAGTCATCTGAGAAATAGAATCTTTCATTATTAATAAATAATTCTTGGAGTTCATCCTTGGAGCTTACAGATTGTTTAATCTTATTAACTTCCCTTTGGATACCTTCCATTTTTCTGTCTAACTGAGTTACTGTATCTGCAGCATTCTTGAGCTCATCCTTCAAACCATGAGGAATCTCTTTGTTATATTTATAATAGATTTTATGCTCTAAGCTTGCCCAGAAGTCCATTGCAATGGTTCGGATTTGTACCTCTACACAGACATTCTCCATTCTGTCAGACATGAAGACAGGTACTTCCAGAATTAAGTGTAGACTTTGGTAACCGTTAGGTTTAGGATGCTTTATATAGTCTTTGCAGGCAATCAATTTTATGTCCTTTTGGTTTTGCAGCATGTCACTTATTTTATATATATCAGAGATAAATGAACAGGTGATACGGATTCCTGCAATATCCTGAATATTTTCTTTTATGGAAGCTAGTGAAAACTCATACCCTTTTCTATAGACTTTTTTTAATATGCTCTCAGGGGTTTTGATTCGAGACTTCACATGTTCTATAGGATTGTAGTCATGAAAGTACTGAAATTCCTGCCTTAATATATCAATCTTTGTATTCAATTCATCCAATCCAAATTTATAGGACATCATAAATCGAGTTAATTCTGTTTTTAATGATTGCAATTGTTCTAACTCCACCTCTGTATTTACTTCCATTATTAAATACTCCTTTTCAGTTAAATAATTAATTGGATAAAATGCTCATAAATTCCTCACCAGTTATGGTTTCCTTTTCAATTAGATATTGTGAGAGTTCCTTAAGCTTATCCATATTATCCTTCAATATAGTAATGGCCTTTTCATGGGCTTTTTTAATAATATCAAGTACCTCATTATCTATTTTTGCTGCAGTTTCTGGAGAGCATGTTAAAGAAGCGTCTCCTCCAAGATATTGATTAGTAACTGTTTCTAATGCCATCATGTCAAAATCCTTACTCATTCCAAGACGAGTAACCATTGCTCTGGCTATTTTTGTAGCCTGTTCAATATCATTTGATGCTCCTGAAGTAAAGGTGTTAAAAATTATCTCCTCTGCTGCACGACCACCTGTAAAGGTAGTAATTTTATTGAATGCTTCCTCCTTGGACATAAGCACATTCTCTCCCTCTGATAATTGCATTGTATAACCAAGAGCCCCTGAGGTACGAGGTATTATTGTAATTTTATGAACAGGTGCAGACTCAGTTTGTTTTGCAGCAACAATTGCATGACCAATTTCGTGATATGCAATTATTTCCTTTTCTTTTAGGGAAATAACAGCACCCTTTCGCTGGTATCCAGCCACAACAACCTCTACTGATTCCTCTAAGTCGCTTTGGTTTACAATATTTCGGCCATTTTTCACTGCTCGAAGAGCTGCTTCATTTATAATATTGGCAAGCTCCGCACCTGAGGCACCTGCGCTTGCTCTTGCTATAGCATTGAAATCAACATCTCTATCTAGCTTTATTTTCTTAGAGTGAACCTTTAGAATAGCTTCCCTGCCTGCTAAATCTGGCAACTCAACAGGAATGCGGCGGTCAAATCTTCCTGGACGAAGCAGTGCTTTATCAAGAGATTCAGGACGATTGGTTGCTGCAAGAATCACAACACCTTTTTCACCAGTAAATCCATCCATTTCAGCTAAAAGCTGATTCAATGTTTGTTCTCTCTCATCATTCCCTCCGAAGTCACCGTTACCACGTTTCTTTCCAATTGTGTCAATTTCATCAATAAAAACAATACAAGGAGCCTTTTCCTGTGCCTGCTTAAAAAGATCACGGACTCTTGCTGCACCCATACCTACAAACATCTCAACAAACTCAGATCCTGAGATTGAAAAGAAGGGTACCTTTGACTCACCCGCAACTGCCTTTGCAAGCAGGGTTTTACCTGTACCAGGAGGTCCTACAAGTAGAGCACCCTTAGGCATAATGGCGCCAATTTCTTTGTATTTAACTGGATTATGAAGAAAATCCACAATTTCCGTTAGTGCTTCCTTTGCTTCATCCTGGCCAGCAACGTCCATAAAGGTTTTCCCGGTTTGGGCTTCAACATAGACCTTGGCCTTACTCTTACCAAATGCCATTGAGTTGCCACCCATTTTCTTTTGGAGGGAGGATGTAAACAACTGACCAACTACTAAGAAAATACCTATTGGTAGAATCCAAGTCAATATGAAATTTAATAGTGGAGAATTTTCCTTTGGTATTACCCTGGAATAATTATCAACCTTCGCCTCAATAAGACGATTGGTAAGGTCTGGGTCTTCCATACGACCTGTTATATATACGTTTTCCTTACCTTTCTCATCAACTATAATAAATCCTATTTGCTTGTCCTGCACTTCTACACTTTTTACATTTCCTTTTTCAACTTCAGTTAAAAATCTATCATAACCTACCTGTGGAACCTGTTGCTTTAATATAGATGGAAATATAAAAACATTTAAAAGCATTACAACAATCATTGTAATCATATAATAAAAGATAATTGGTTTTCTTTGATTTTTTGGTTCATTCACTTAATGTCACTCCTCATCTTTATAAAAGTAAATTTCATTATTTCTATTCATTGCTGATTTGTTGTAACAGCGTATCTAATTTTTGTAATCCTAGGATTATTGCATTGAAGGTTTCTTCTGATTTACCATCTGTTTGCTGAAGAATTTTTTCGTTTAGGGATGTATCTATTTCAAATACAATTTCTTTTCCGGTTTTTGTTAAAACAACCTTTACCACTCTCTCGTCATCTTGATTTCTGACCCGTTCTAGAAATCCTTTACTCTCAAGTTTTTTACACATGGGGGAGAGATTGGCTCCTGCAACGCTTACACTATCTGCTAAGCTTCCTACTGTATGAGACTCACAGTTATATAATTCAACAAGAATCCTTACCTGCATCATTGTTAGTCCATATTTCTCACATACAGGGCAGAAGGCATTATTCATGCTATCTGAAATTTTTCTTGTATAATCCCACATAGTATTTTTAAAATCAGAAACATTCATGATATCCCTCCAAGCTTTATATTATATATACAATATATATAATATTGTATATATTAATAATTATCAATATATAATATTTTAACTTAATATTAATAATATGTGACTATAATGTATTACAAGCCTAGAAAAATATATTTTTTATGAGGTGTTTCAAAAGGCAGCTTTTAGATTTGAATTATATATGATAATATTATTATAAAAGAAGTAGGCTCCAGTTAGCTAATATAAGAATATTGTCACACAACTGGTTGTGCAAGAAAAACAACTTTAATTTGATTATGGAGATGATAATTTGAGATATGCTATTAAGGTAAATGAAATATTTGGGGAAGAAGAAATAATTAAGAACGCATATCTAGTTGTAAACAACAATCTAATCGAAGGTATATATAATGAAAGCATTGATTGCGAAACAATTAATTTGGAAAACTATAAAATAATTCCAGGTTTGATAGACATGCACATACATGGGGTAAATGGATTTGATACAATGGATGGCTCCTATGATTCATTAAATGAAATGTCAAAGCATCTTGCAAAAAATGGAGTAACTGCATTTTTACCTACAACTGTAACAGCTAATTGGAATAGGATAATAAATGCGGTTATAAATGTTAAGGATGGAATTTTAAAAGGTGTAGAAGGAGCTGATATATTAGGCTCATATATTGAAGGTCCCTATATAAGCGAAAAGCAGAAGGGGGCCCATGCAGAGGAATTTATAAGAGACATATCCATTAATGAGTTGAAGGAGCTAGTAACTGCTTCTGAAAACACAATAAGGATAATTACTTTGGCTCCTGAGCTTGAAGGTGCATTAGAGGCAATTAGGTTTTTAAAGGGGAACAACATTAATATATCTATGGGACACACAGATGCAAAATCAGAGGATATTAAGCAAGCTGTGGGTGCTGGTGCCAATATAGCTGTCCATATTTTTAATGGAATGAGGGGTATACATCATAGGGAACCTGGAGCGGCAGGGGCATTTATGCTGCTTGATGAGATTTATACAGAGCTTATTGCAGATGGAATACATGTACATCCTGATATTATTAAAATATTATTAAGGTGCAAGGGATCAGATAAAATATGCTTAATTACTGACTGCATGATGGCAGGAGGGCTATCTGATGGTGAGTATATGCTTGGAGAGCTTAAGGTTGTTGTTAAGGATGCTATTTGTAGGATAAGCAATGGTGCACTGGCAGGTAGTACATTAAGGCTTATAGATGGAGTAAAAAATCTAATAAGGTTTACTGACATCAACCCATTAAAGGCTGTACATTCTGCATCACTGGTACCTGCAAAAGTAATAGGAATTGATGATAAATTGGGAAGTATAAGGACAGGAAAGGTTGCCAATCTAACAATTGTAGATGATGATTATAATGCTGTAATGACAATAGTTAATGGTAAGGTAGTATATGTTAATGAGAAAGCCCTTACTGATTTCAATAAGGATATGTTCCAATAGGGCTATACTGGAGGAAATAAAACTGCTTTAGAGTATAAAAATATCCCCACTACTAAATTGCAAACAATTAGTAGTGGGGATATTTTTATATTTTACATAATATTATAAGCCAAAGTAAATATTAAAATAGATAATAACAAAAAATTAAATGTGCTTATAAATAAATGGGAAGGAGGAAATTATATGAAAGAATTAAAGGAAGGGGTATATTGGGTAGGGGCAACAGACTGGAGAGTGAGATATTTTCATGGTTATGAGCTTTCCACACACAGAGGAAGTACATATAACGCATACCTTGTAAAGGATGAAAAGACTGTTTTAATTGATACGGTTTGGCAGCCACTAACAGAAAGGTTTCTAGAAAATCTAAGGGAAGTAGTTGACATAAATACAATTGATTATATAGT